>BLZN01000001.1 GCA_014132315.1 Rickettsiales bacterium
AAAAAAGGCCAGTTGTGATAAATGACAAGATAGAAATTAGACCAATGATGTATGTAGCGCTTTCGTATGATCATAGACTGATAGACGGCAAAGAAGCGGTGACTTTCCTGTGTAGAATCAAGGAATGCATAGAAGATCCCAGAAGAATGTTGATCAATATGTAAGCTGAATACTAGGTCGTTTAGGCAGTCAAAATTGTTGGGCTTGCTTCAAAAAGCGCTGATTAGTTAGGCTAAATTCACGAATAGAGAAGACAATCTATCTTAAATACTAAAAAAATTAGAGCTGAGCAGGCAGCATAGAATCTAGAGGTACAGCAAAATAGGTAGCATATTAAAATATAGCACATAGCGCCATACCATTATTGGAATGATTACATGAAGCAAGGTCTATTTATTAGTAATATTGCTAGCAATTCTATTCATAAATAAGTCAGCATCGCCACCTAAAAGGACTGGCAGATGGCAGCTGATGCTGGCAAGTGTTGGGTCTGAGACCAACCTCTGTGCGCTGCTAAAATCAGATAAAACATAAGGGGTGACCTTGCTTTTGCAGTCAGGACGGCCAATGCCCACTCTTATGCGCCAATAATCCTTGCCAATTGCGCTATCTATCGACCTGATGCCATTATGGCCCCCAGAACTACCGCCCAGCTTGACCCTCACTTTACCGCAAGCCAAATCCAGATCATCGTGAATAACAAAAATATTGTTATTAGTAATTTTAAAAAATCTAGCGACTGCGCTGACGGCCAAGCCAGAATTATTCATTAAAGTGACCGGCTTGATAACAGCCACCTTACTGCCACGAATATTGCCCATGCTCAGGCGTCCAGAGAACTTATCACTGTAAGCTGGAAAATTATATGAGTTCGTTATCTCGTCGGCTGCCAAAAAACCTACATTATGACGATTTTTGCTATATCTGGCACCCACATTACCCAAACCTACAACCAGCAACATATAAAACCTATGCAGAAAATTTTATAGAGTAAACAGACAAGACTTAAATGTTCCAACTAATAGCTCGCTTTGCTAATCATTGGCCCTTAAAGCAGCCTGTGCTGCCAGCAAGC
>BLZN01000002.1 GCA_014132315.1 Rickettsiales bacterium
ACATACATCATTGGTCTAATTTCTATCTTGTCATTTATCACAACTGGCCTTTTTTGTATGGTGTGCATGCCTAATATTGCTGATTGCGGGGGATTTATTATCGGGGTGGAAATCAGGGAGCCATAAACACCGCCGTTTGATATAGTGAATGTTCCGCCGGTTATTTCTTCGATCGCTAGGCTGCCGCTGCGTGCTTTTTGGCCAAACTCGGCGATTTTGCTTTCTATTTCCAGGACTGAAAGCAACTGTGCATCCCTTAATACTGGCACGACCAGGCCTTTGTCTGTTCCCACTGCGATGCCAATATCACAGTAATTTTTATAGACGATATCATTGCCCTCAATTGAGGCGTTAACCCTGGGAATTTCTTGCAGTGCTACGATCGTGGCTTTAACAAAAAAAGACATAAAGCCCAATTTGACCCCATGTTTTTTATTGAAAGACTCCTTATATTCCGCTCTGAGCTCGATTGTTCTGCTCATGTCGATTTCATTGAATGTCGTCAGCAAAGCCGCAGTATTTTGAGATTCTTTCAAGCGCTCGGCGATGCGTTGCCGCAGTTTGGTCATTCGCACTTTCTCTTCGCTTCTGCTTTGTTGGCCATTGGTTGCTTGGGATATTTGGGTAGCTAGATTTTCTTGCATAGGCTGATTTGGCCGCGCGCTATTCGGGGTTTGTGCATTTGATGATTCCAGATGTGATATAACATCTGCCTTGGTAATTCTGCCTGCTTTGCCACTTGCGCTTATTGAAGTTTGTTCGATGCCTGACTCGGCTATCATTTTTTCTGCTGCAGGTGAGTTTTTAAGTTGATTTTCAGGCTGAGCTATCGCCACTTGCGCAGTAGCTGCGCTAGGCTGCTCACCTATTTCTATGGTGCCTATTGATGCGCCAATCTCAGCCTCATCTCCTTCCTTGCAGCGCCATTGCTTGATGGTTCCGCTTTGCTCGGCGGTTATCTCAACTGATATTTTGTCGGATTCTATGGTAGCTACCAACTCTCCTTCTTTAACCCAACTCTCCTCTGCTTTTAGCTTGACGATTGTTACTTCGGTAATTGATTCGCCGATGTTTGGCACCTTAATTTCTATTTGAGGCATTTTTGTTACTTTGGTATTGGAATTCAACAGGAAATTCTACACCAGGTTTGAGCACGTTACAAGCATCTCTTTAAGCACAGACTCGTCTGGCCATTTAAACTCTTTATCATGACTTTTTGGGCCTTGGGGTGCTATGTGGAATCCTATGATTACAGCTTGGTTGGTTTAGAGTGGCAAACTCCCAGCTTGGTTCTTTTTGAGATTCTGAGCAGTAACTACAAAGATGAATTGTGTTTTTTGTGATATGGAATTTTGCTTATGTGAAGTATTATTATTGTTTTGATGATATTTAAATCTTAAGATCTACTTGATTTAGCCGGAGAGATAATATAAAATTATTTATTATGTTAAATATCTTAAGAGCAAGATTGTCAAATATTGGCAAAGCGAGCTAAGAAAAAGCAACCTGTGCCACCGGAAAGAGATCGCAGCAGGATTTTGAGATATAAGCTAATGTGGGATGTAAGAAGGTTGGTGTAGTTTCTGATTGGAAACCCGCGTAAGATCAAGAAGTTATCCTTATGCGCCCAAGAAGATTTATGCTGGTTTTTTTGAAGAGATAATAACAGTATAATAAAGTAGGTAGAATATGGATAATAAAAAAGAACAAGGCCAAACTACAGGAGTAAAATCATATCTTCCTCGATCTAATGCTCCACAGTCAGCAAGGGAGGAGAAGGAAGAACAAGATGAAGGATACGACTCACTTCCATGCCCTGCTGAAGAATCAGAGGCAGGGAATGAAGCGCCTGCATCACCTTCCCTTCATATTATGCAATCATATGCATCACTTTTCTCTTATTTTCTTCCTCTAGGCCAGAGCGCGCCCGATCCTTTTATAACTACGCGATATATAGAACAAAGAGCGGATGATGATGCTTTGTATTGCAAAGAAAAGATGGATTGCGAAGAAGATGAGGAGAATCTGGAAAAAATTCAAGACTGTAGCAAGCAACACCCGCACTCGCCTTTATATCTGGCTGCTGAATTGGATGAAGGCAATCCTGCTGTATGCAAGATACTTGATAATATTAGAAGTCTTCATAATTCTCCTTTGCCAGAACTAAATGGGGTAGTAAAAGAGGCTAATTTTGATTCAACTCATCCCATTGAACTGTATATTGCTAAGCCTGTGTCTATTGATAATAATTTAGAGTTAGAGATATTAGAGGAATTCCTCACGACCCAAGATAAAGAGTTTTCACCTTCAAGGAGAGGGTAGGCTTCTGTTTATCGTGATCATCCATATTCTTGCGTATCCAGGGGACGCGCAGACTAATATGAGCTCATGAGATACAGGGCGTAGAGACCATATCATTTGTTTATTTTTTAATACTTAATTATGCATATTTTTTATTTGAAGCAGAAAAGTGACTTTACTGTATTGACAAGTATTCTGAATAAGTATAATTTATTATCTGTTGTTTGAAAAAGTACAGATATCAGGAGTGAAAACTCCTGCGGGTTTATATTTAGTTCTGTATATGAACTAAGTAATTTTAAAAGATTACAAGCGTTTTAAATAAGAAAGAGCATTTAGTGGATGCCTTGGCGTTAAGAGGCGATGAAGGACGTGGTAGACTGCGATAAGCTGCGAGGAGCTGTCAGCAAGCTTTGATTCGCAGATTTCCGAATGGGGTAACCCAGCCATTTTGGCTATTGTGCGCTGAATATATAGGCGTATAAGGCGAACCCGGCGAACTGAAATATCTCATTAGCCGGAGGAAAGGAAATCAACACGAGACTCTGTGAGTAGTGACGAGCGAAAGCGGATTAGACTAGTAACTTATAAGTAAGAACCAGAACACTATGGAAGGGGTGACAACATAGGGTGATAGTCCCGTATGGGTAGAAAACTTATAGGTTCTTGAGTAGGGCGGGGCACGTGAAACCTTGTCTGAATGTGGGAGGACCACCTTCCAAGTCTAAGTACTCCTTAACGACCGATAGTGAACAAGTACCGTGAGGGAAAGGTGAAAAGAACCCCGGTGAGGGGAGTGAAATAGACCCTGAAACTAGATGCTTACAAACAGCTGGAGCCTTCTTGATAATACTGATTAGTATTACTGAGTGAGGTAACAGCGTACCTTTTGTATAATGGGTCAGCGAGTTAATCTATTTAGCAAGCTTAAGCCGTTAGGTGTAGGCGTAGCGAAAGCAAGTCTTAAAAGGGCGTTAGAGTTCAATAGATTAGACCCGAAACCAGGTGATCTAGCCATGGCCAGATTGAAGATAAGGTAACACTTATTGGAGGATCGAACCCACTGTTGTTGCAAAAACACGGGATGAGCTGTGGCTAGGGGTGAAAGGCCAAGCAAACCTGGAAATAGCTGGTTCTCCGCGAAATCTATTTAGGTAGAGCGATGCTTAAAATATTGTTGGGGGTAGAGCACTGGATAAACTAGGGGGGCTAAAACCTTACCAAATTTAACCAAACTCCGAATACCATCTTAATAGTTTTGCATCAGACACACCATGGGTGCTAACATCCTTGGTGGAGAGGGAAACAACCCAGACCGCCATCTAAGGTCCCTAAGTTATAGCTAAGTGTGTAAGGAGGTAAGAGGACCAAGACAGCTAGGAGGTTGGCTTAGAAGCAGCCATCCTTTAAAGAAAGCGTAACAGCTCACTAGTCTAAATAAGTTCTCTTGCGCCGACAATGTAACGGGGCTTAAGTTATACACCGAAGATGCGGGATTTAATATCTTACTATAAGTTTATTGAATCGGTAGCGGAGCATTCTGACATTGTTGAAGACAATTTGCGAAAATTGTTGAAGATTTCAGAAGCGAGAATGCTGACATGAGTAGCGATAAAGAGTGTGAAAAACACTCTCGCCGAAAACCTAAGGTTTCCTGTATAAAGTTAATCTGTGCAGGGTTAGTCGGCCCCTAAGGCGAGGCTGAAAAGAGTAGTCGATGGGAATCAGGTTAATATTCCTGAACCTGTAAGTGGTGAAAAATTTTGTAAGTAGTACTTGCTTATTGGATTGTGAGTGCTGCGAAAAAATTTCTGGAAATAACCCTTACATACAGACCGTACCGTAAACCGACACAGGTAGGTGGGTAGAGAATACTAAGGCGCTTGAGAGAACGATGTTGAAGGAACTAGGCAAATTACACTCGTAACTTCGGGAGAGGAGTGACCTGTCTTTGGGCAACCAAGGATAGGTGGCACAGAGCAGGGGGTAGCGACTGTTTACTAAAAACACAGGGCTCTGCAAACACGTAAGTGGAAGTATAGGGCCTGATGTCTGCCCGGTGCTGGAAGGTTAACAGGAGGGGTGTTAAGCTCTGAATCGAAGCCCCAGTAAACGGCGGCCGTAACTATGACGGTCCTAAGGTAGCGAAATTCCTTGTCGGGTAAGTTCCGACCCGCACGAATGACATAACGACTTCCCCACTGTCTCCAACATCGACTCAGCGAAATTGAACTCCCCGTGAAGATGCGGGGTACCCGCGGTTAGACGGAAAGACCCCGTGCACCTTTACTATAGTTTTACACTGACACTAGGAATGTAATGTGCAGGATAGATGGGAGGCTTTGAAGCCAGGGCGTTAGCTCTGGTGGAGCCGTTCTTGAGATACCATCCTTTGCATTCTTGGTGCCTAACTGTAGTCCATTAATCTGGATTCAGGACAATGTATGATGGGTAGTTTGACTGGGGCGGTCGCCTCCTAAAGAGTAACGGAGGCGTGCGAAGGTAGGCTCAGGCTGGTCGGAAATCAGCTGTAAGAGTATAATGGCAAAAGCCTGCCTGACTGTAAGGCTGACAAGCCGAACAGAGACGAAAGTCGGTCATAGTGATCCGGTGGTTCTGTGTGGAAGGGCCATCGCTCAACGGATAAAAGGTACGCCGGGGATAACAGGCTAATGGTGCCCAAGAGCTCATATCGACGGCACTGTTTGGCACCTCGATGTCGGCTCATCACATCCTGGGGCTGAAGCAGGTCCCAAGGGTTCGGCTGTTCGCCGATTAAAGTGGTACGTGAGCTGGGTTTAGAACGTCGTGAGACAGTTCGGTCCCTATCTGCCGTGGGTGTTGGAAATTTGAGAAGATCTGACTCTAGTACGAGAGGACCGAGTTGGACATACCTCTGGTGTACCAATTGTCATGCCAATGGCATAGTTGGGTAGCTAAGTATGGAAGGAATAACTGCTGAAAGCATATAAGTAGGAAGTCCACTTCAAAACTAGATTTCCCAATCAAAGCCGTAGAAGACTACTACGTTGATAGGCTGGATGTGTAAGTATGGTAACATATTAAGCTAACCAGTACTAATAGCTTGTTAGATTTAAAGCGTTTAGTTTCATATACAGTACTAAGTATAAATCCGTTTAGTTGGCCTGGTGGTTATAGCATAAGATGAAACACCCGTATTACATTCTGAACACGGAAGTTAAACTTTTTTGCGCCGATGGTACTGTTTTATGTGGGAGAGTAGGTACTGCCAGGCTTACTAAGCAGATTAGATGCTTCATGGTAAATTTATATGTTATCACAAGAGTCATTGGCTCTAATCTTCCAGAATGCACGGACTTATAGCACGTGGTTGAGCAAAGAAATTAGTGAAGATTTATTAAAGAAAGTAGTCCGATTATCAATGCTGGGCCCAACTTCAGCTAACTGTTCACCTTTGCGCATTGTTTTTCTTAGGTCGCAGCAGGCAAAAGATCGTTTGCTTCCCCATCTTGATTCTGGAAATGTAGAAAAAACCATGAATGCCCCCGTAACAGCGATATTTGCTATGGATATGCATTTTTATGATAATTTCCATATACTTTTTCCTCATGCAGACGCAAAGAGTTGGTTTGTCAATAACGAGGAATTAATCATAGAAACCGCCTTTCGTAACTCTTCCCTACAAGCTGCTTATTTTATTATTGCGGCGAGGTCCTTGGGACTTAGCTGCGGCCCAATGTCTGGTTTTAATAAAGAAGGGGCGGACAAAGAGTTTTTTCCTGAAGGTTCTGTTAAGTCTAATTTTTTATGTAACCTCGGGTATGGTGATTCCTCTAAATTAAGACCTAGATTGCCAAGATTGAATGCTGATGATGTTATGACTTTTTTGTAATGTGTATATTGTTATTTTAAGCTGTTATATATAATATTTTATTTAGGAGTTCATATTATTTATGCCTGTAAGGATTAGATTGACCAGAATGGGAGCAAAGAAACACCCTTATTATAGAATTGTGGTCAGCAATGCAAGAGCGCCTCGTGATGGCCGTTTCCTAGAAATTATTGGTGCCTATGACCCTTTAATAAAGGAAGGTAATAAATTTAAGCTAAATCAAGAGAGGCTATCATATTGGCTTTCTGTTGGTGCTAAACCTACAGAGCGTGTTGCTACCTTTGTTAAAAAGATAAGGACGCAGAGTGGATGAGTTCGAATATTTGTGCTCAAGTCATTACTGATTATTTTTGTGCTGCACTTGTTCTTTCCGCACATGGATTGAGAGGGGAGTGCAAGATCAAAGTTTTGCTTGCCGATGACCCTAGACAGATTGAAACTTATTCCCCATTGTTAAATCTGAAGAGCTCTGATTACTATACTGTTAGGGTTAGGGCTGTTAAAGGTGATATTGTGATCGCTAGTTTGAACGAAATAAATAATAGAGAGGATGCTGAGAAGCTAAGGTTTGTTAAGCTATTTGCCAAAAAGGACCTGCTGCCTAAGCTGAACAAAGATTGTTTTTATAGCACTGACATCATAGGCATGAAGGTTTTTGATGAAGAAAACGGAGGTGAAATAGGCACTGTAAGGGATATCATGAATTATGGCGCGGGTGATATAATAGAGTTTGCTTTGCACAAAAATAATCAACATATCATGTTGCCTTTCAGCAAAACTTGTGTTCCCGATATCAACATCAAGAATCAATACCTGACAGTTAGAATGCCTAAATTTGTGGAGTAATGACTCATCGATTTACAGTGCTGACCTTATATCCGCAGATGTTTCCTGGTCCTTTGGCATATTCTGTTGTTGGCAAGGCTTTGGAGTGCAATGTATGGTCATTGAATGTTGTGGACATAAGGCGTTTTGCTTTGAAAGGGAGAGTCGATGATTCTCCTTATGGCGGCGGTGGCGGGATGGTGATGCGTCCTGATGTCGTTGGTCGTGCGGTGGATTCTGTTTTGGACAAGGAACGTTATCTTATTTACGTAACCCCCAAGGGAGAGGTGCTCAACCAAAAATTTATTGAGTCAATTATTGGCCTTGAGAGCGTGGCTATACTATGTGGGAGATTTGAGGGTATTGATCAAAGGGTAATAGAGCATTATAATATCAAGGAAGTCAGCTTGTGCGATGCTGTGTTAGCAGGAGGCGAGCTCGCTGCAATGGCGATTATTGAGGCGTGTGTGAGGCTGTTACCAGGAGTTTTAGGGAATGTGGAGAGTGCAAAGAATGACAGTTTTTGTCTTGATGGCTTGCTGGAGTATCATCAGTATACCAGGCCTAGAGCTTGGAAAGACATGGCGGTTCCTGATATCTTGCTTTCTGGCGACCATTCTAAGGTGGAGATGTGGCGCCAAATGAGCAGTGAAAAACTAACCAAGCACAGGCGCTTTGATTTGTGGTGTAATTATATTAAAAGGAAATATGGGGATGTTTGAGTTATTAGAAAAATTTAATCAGGCGCAGGTCGAGTTGCTTAGCCAAGATAAAGAAATAGATGATTTTCGCCCGGGAGATCAGGTTGCGGTTAGTATAAAAATTTTTGAGGGCGGCAAGCTTGAGAGAACGCAAATTTTCCGTGGTCTGTGCATAGCGCGAAGGAACCGTGGCTTACATTCTTCTGTCACTGTTAGAAGGATTGGTGGTCAGAAGGGGGAGGGGATTGAGTATATTTTTCCGCTATATTCTCCGGCAATAGCTGGCGTTAAGACACTGCAGAAAGGGCGGGTCAGGCGTGCTAAGCTTTATTACATGCGTAATTTATATGGCAAAGCTGCCAAGATTAAATCAAGGTCAAATAGATAAAAATAATCAACAAATATACCCTACTTTTTATTGAAGCTAAAAATCTTTTAATCCTCCTTTTGCTTTATCTTTGCTGGCACAAGCTCCCCTTGATTGTTGAAATGAGCAGGCTGGTATATTCCCTGCTGGTAGCCATCTTTCTCCAGAAAGATCCAAACAATGCATAATAGTGCTATTATCAAAGTTGCCATTATTGTTGGAAGTTTGCTGGTGACGAGTCTATTGTCGTATTTTAGCCATATTTTTAATATAACATAGATCAATATTGGAATTAAAGCAGGCCAAAATTTTGTTATTATTAGCCTAATCATGCTATTTATTATAGTGAAATTTCAGAGATATTTCCCGCCAAACCTCATGTTGCTCTTCGGGCAGATCTTGTATCGGGGTGCATTTATAGATCGCTCTCAGAGCGTTGTTGAGTGTAGCATGGGCTCTGGGATCGTATATGCGAGTTTGCTGATAGCTTATGTCTTCTATCTTGCCATTAATTGCTAACTTCAACTCAATTACTATATCTTCCACTTTATCCCTACCATATATTGGCTGCGGGATTGTCCAGCATTGTTTTAGCTGATTTCTGATATTATTAATTAATAATATCTGCTGTAGATTCAGCTGAATATCTTTTTTTTCTATTTGCTGATTATTTTGCCAGAAACTCTGATTTTTTGCCAGAAGCACAGCACTGTCATCATTGATCTTTATGTTAATACCTATGACCAGGGTTAGCAATAGATGCAATATTGTAGATATAATAATGCAATAATAAGGCATATTTGGCATCAGGAACCCCAAACTTTTGTTTTTTGAAAGGACCAGAAGGCTTTTATCAGATGCACTCTCAAATTATCCTCCTATGCTGCTGCTCAGCGTCTGTTTGGCTCTCCACTGGCTAATTTTGCTTTCTATTTTTTTGTTTGAGCATGCCAAGATTGCGGCAGCCATTAGACCTGCATTTTTAGCGCCCGTTCTGCCGACTGTAAAGGTTGCAACAGGCACGCCTTTGGGCATTTGCAATATGGATAACATAGAATCCAGGCCGTCCAGAAACTCACTTTTTACTGGCACTCCTAGCACTGGTATTGTGGTTAAGGAGGCGATCATTCCTGGCAGATGTGCCGCGCCTCCAGCGCCAGCAATTATTACTTTCAGGCCGTTTTCTTTCGCTCTGCTAGCAAAACGAAAGACTTTTTCTGGCGCCCTATGCACTGACAATATTTTAATTTCATGGCTGATATCAAGCTCATTCAAGATATGGGATGCGTGTTGCATGGTGCTGAAATCAGTGTTGCTGCCCATCACGATTGCTATATCTATCATAGATTTGGCTTTATTTCTAAATGCTCAAGTCTAGCATATTTTGTGCTGGGGGTAAACCTAGTTTATCCACCAAGTGTCCAACCCTAAATCGTAATCCGGGGTTTTTTCCGGTCTGCCGAATTTATCCCAATATGCTACATTGAAGCCTTCTTGATACCATTGTGGAATCACATAGTAACTCCACAATAGCACCCTGTCTAGCGCGTGAGCTGCTGCAATTACAGATTTTTTGTCTTGTGCGGCAGTCAAAAGCTCTAATATATTATCTATAATAGGATTTGCTACGCCTGCTATATTATTGCTGCCTTTTATGTTGGCGGCTGAGGAGTGCCAAAATGCAATCTGCTCACTGCCCGGCACTGGGCTCGGCCTGAACAAAGATGGGATGATATCAAAATCAAAATCATTTATCCTTTTGCTATATTCCGCAGAACCTAGGGTACGTATTGTGACTTTGATGCCCAATCTTTCTAGATTTTGCGCGAATGCATTACCTACTCTTTCAAATGCGGGGTATTTGCTGAGAAATTCTATGGTCATTTGCTCGCCGGCTGCATTAACCAGATTGCCTTCCTTTATGTGCCATCCTGCTTCTTCAAGCAGCTGCTTGGCATAACTTAAATTTTCCCTTAGGTTTTGTATTTTAACCGGCTTCCATTCCTGTGAATATAGTTCTTCTGGTAGCTGCTGTTGATACTTTTTGAGTATTTCCAGCTCCTCGTTTTGTGGCATGCCCTGTGCTGCGTATTCTGTGTTGGCGAAGTAACTATAGCCCCGCTTATACATCCCAAAAAACATGTGTTCATTTATCCAGTCAAAATCAAACAAATAGTTCAAGGCTTTGCGTACTCTATAATCAGCAAATTTTGCCTTTCTGGTATTAAAAACATAAGCTTGCATCCCAGCTGGTATTTTATTTTTTATGTTTACCTTTGCCACATTCTTGATATTATTGTACGCAGTAAACCAGTTTTTGGCTACATGCTCGAGTCTTAAGTCATATTCTTGTGCTTTGAAGGCCTCTATTGCTGTAATATCATTCATGAAATATTCGAATATTACCCTGTCAAAATTATGCCTTCCCTTGTTTACTGGCAAATCTTTGCTCCAATAATCAGGATTTCTTTTGTATTCTATAAGTTTTCCGGGTATGATGCGCCCTATTTTATAAGGTCCGCTGCTTGGCGGGGGGGACAGAGTGGTTTGGCCAAACTCGTGTTCGTTGTAGTAAGATTCAGAAATTATTGGCATAATTCCAGGGACCAGCAGCAATTCTCTGTTATTGCTGTTTTCGAAGGTGAATTTTACTGTGAGCTCTGATATTTTTTCAGCTGCCTTTATATCTTGATATTGCATTTTTTCGATGGGATTGCCCTTTTGTTTGAGGGTTTCCAGAGAAAATATTATATTTTCTACCGTTATTGGCGTGCCATCTTCCCACTTGGCCTGTGGATTGATATGATAGATTATGTAGCTATGGTCTTCTGGAATTTCTACTGATTCTGCGATGAGGCAATATTGCGACAGGAGTTCGTCTTGCGATTTTGCCATCAGGGTTGCGCCGGTTGTCTCCAGCCAAATTGGCGTTATTCCTTTGAGTGTATGAGGGTTTAGGTTGTTAAATGATCCTTCGACACCAATACGTATTGTCCCTCCTTTTTCCGCGTCGGGGTTGACATAGTCAAAATGCTCAAAATTTTCCTTATATTTTGCGTCGTCAAACACAGATATGCTGCAAGTAGTTTTAATATTTTGCGCTATAGCGGTGTTTACAAGCAATATAGCGAATAAAATGTGCAGTATTTTGGGCATAAGTATTTATTATAATATTAACTTTAATAAATCTTAACTTTAAATCCTGGTCTCGGCAAGCTTCAATTCTGGTGATTATTGCGGATTTTGTGCTGTTTCTTCCTCTGTTTTTTTGGGTAACGGGGGCAGGGGCATACTTGTATCATTCATGGTTCTGAGATATAGTATTAAATCGGCAATTTGCTCATACTTGCTGATACCCGCGAATGTCATGCGGGTTCCTGGTATGTATTTTTTTGGGCCGTGTAGGAAGGCAAATAGCTCATCATAGCCCCAAACCCCACCCTTTTCCTTTAGTGCCTTTGAATAAGCAAATTTTGGCATATGCGCTTTTTTGTTGCCGAGTATGCCCCACAGATTGGGTCCTACTTTTTCCGCGCCGCCTTTTTCAAAGGTATGGCATGCCGTGCATTTTTTTGCCACCCCCTTGCCTTTTTCCGCGTCGGCTGAGTGAAGCAGCGTGGCTATGTCGAACTCTTCTTCTGTGACATTTCCCGCATCCTCCTCTGCTATTTCTACCTCATATCCTCTTTTTTCTGATTTTTTAGGTCGGTAGATAGAGTCTGCTATTGTGCCAGAGATCATCGCGATAAGCCCGGACAGCAGAATGGCAGCAATTATTTTGTTTGCTTCTATGTTGCGCATAAGCTATTTATACAGACGATGCATTTATAATTCATAGTAAATAAGTATTGCCTGATTGTCTATAATAATACATTTATGAGCATATATCATTGTTATGTCATTGCAAAATTATCTGCTGAAGCTTCTAAAGCGGAGCACTATTTCGCTTGCCGAATTTATGTATCTTGCTTTGCAACACCCTGAATATGGATATTATCATAATTCTGCTAGTTTTAAGCAGGATTTCGTCACTGCACCTGAGGTTAGTTCTTTGTTTGGCTGCGCGATTGGCAGATGGATTTGTCAGATGCTGCGCCAGATGGATTTGTCTGAGCTATCTGATTTATTGCTAGTTGAGCTAGGGCCTGGCTATGGCACTATGATGAAGGATATTCTGAGCTCAGCAGAGCAGCTCAGCGAGCTTAAGGTGCATTTGGTGGAAAGCAGTGCTGCTTTTCAAGCTGCGCAAAAGAAACAGCTTGCGGGATTTGACGTTTGCTGGCATAAGGAGGTTGCCTCCTTGCCCGATCAGCCCATGCTGGTTCTGGCAAATGAATTTTTTGATGCTTTGCCTATATACCAGTTTGCTTACGATGTTCATGATGGGGTGTGGCATGAGCGGAGGCTTGCTTTGGCGGATGGTCAATTGAAATTTGTTTTGGAGCCTCCAAGCTCTTCCTGTCTGGCTTTAGCCTTGGATAAAAAACCTATCTGCAGCGGTGCTGTTCTTGAGATTTGTCCGCAGGCGACCTCGATAATGGGTTTTATTAGCGAAAAAATTAGTAAAAATGGTGGCAGTATTTTAATAATTGATTATGGATATCTTCAAAGGCCTCACCTGAGCACATTACAGGCAGTTAAGCAACATCAATTTTGGCCTATTTTGGAAGATTTAGGGCAGGCCGACATCACTGCATATGTTGATTTTGGCGCACTGATTGCTGTCGCGTCTGCATACGATAATTTGGAGATAAAGGAACTGATATCGCAGAGTGAATTTTTGTCTCAGATTGGCATTGAAGAGATGGTCCGTGATTTGAGTTCCAGAAAAACAATTGATAGTGCCCTGGTTGATAAGGCAGCTGATATATTAACATCTAAAAGTTTTATGGGTGAGCTATTTAAAGTATTAGTAATATATAACAAGGATTGTATTGCGGCTTAGCTGCCGAACCAATAGATAAATACAAATAAAAATAGCCATACCACATCTACAAATTGCCAATACCAGGCTGCAAATTCGAATCCCAGGTGATTTTCTGGGTCAAAGTGACCTTTTATTGCTCGCGCCAGGCATATTGCTATGAAAATTGTGCCAATTATAACGTGGGCTCCGTGAAAGCCCGTGGCGATGAAGAAATTGGAGGGATAAATCGCGCTATAGTCCTCTTGCCCTAACCTAAAGGAGGCATGCAAATATTCTGCCGCCTGCAGTCCAGTGAACATTATTCCCAGGATTATTGTTAGGCTCAAGGCAGTGATCAGATTTTTTCTGTCTTTTTCCATCAGTGCGTGCTGTGCCCATACCATCGTTGTGCCTGAAAGCAAAAGAATCAAGGTGTTTGTGAAGGGTAGGTCCCAAGGATCGATTATCTCTATTCCTGGCGGCGGCCATATTCCTTTTTTGATTGGCCAATCCCCTTCTAATATGGCGACTGGGTCTAGCCATGCATTGAAAAATGATGCAAAAAACACTGCAAATATCATAATTTCTGAAAGTATGAACAGCGCCATCCCTATGCGCAGGCCCTTTTGTACTGTTTTATTATGCGCCCTATCTATTATTGCTTCTTTTATGACATCTCTCCACCAGAAGGTCATTATAGCGGCAGTGATCAAAATTCCTGCTGCTATTCCCCAGATTCCCGTTGACCAGCTGCTTATAAAGCCTATGATCCCCAGAGCCAAACTGAAAGCCGCAAATGAGGCAAGAACCGGAAGTGGGCTAGGTTCGAGAATATGAAAATCATGCTTTTTTTTAGGCACTTATATATTTCTTACTGATAGCTGCGAAGATTATACATATTTATATATCAGCTGACAAGCTTGGAAAATGCACGATGCATGGCTGTTTTGCTACCATTCTTGCTCTTCTTTATCTATTCTATTTTCTTTTATTGCCGTGCGGATGGCCTGAAGCAGCTTGTTCATGAAGGTGATATTATGAATTGCAATCAGGTTATAGGCCAACAATTCCTTTGCTTTCAGCAGATGATGCAGGTATGCTTTGGAAAAATTTTGGCAGGTTGTGCATCTGCAGTCTGGCTCGATCGGGCTTTTATCTAATCTGAATACGCTATTTCGCAGGTTGATATGATTAGATTTGCCATCTAGATATTTAGATTTTGTCAAAGCGCTGCCGTGTCTTGCTATTCTGGTTGGACTTACACAATCGAACGTGTCAATTCCTAACTTAACTGAGGCAAATATATCCTTGATCCCGCCAATGCCGAGCAGATGTATAGGTCTGTCCGGTGACAAGTTTTCCGTCGCATGCGCCACGATCTCTTGCATCTGCTCTTTGTTGGCTCCCAACGATCCTCCTATGGCACTGCCGAAAAATTCTTGTTCATTGACGAAATCACAGCTTGTTTTTCTGAGATCGGGGTATATTCCGCCTTGCACTATGCCATACAATGCTTGCTTTGCTGTGTTAAAGCTCTTGAATGCTTTGAGGCTTCGCGTTGCCCATCTGTTGCTCATTTCCATTGATGCTTCTACATAATTTTTTTCTACATGGAAGGGTGTGCATTCGTCGAGCGGCAATATCAGATCTGCCCCAAGTTGATGTTGCATCTCGATTGATTTTTCTGGGCTGAGCAGATGGATTCTGCCATCTATGTAGGATTTAAATACAGCACCTTCTTCATCTATTTTGAGCAGGGTTTTGCTGTGTTTTGTTCTGCTGCCCTTGATTTCTGCTGCCACTGAGCCGTGTCCCAGGCTGAATATCTGAAAACCGCCGGAGTCTGTTAGCATTGGGCCGTCCCAGCTCATGAAGTTGTGCAGCCCTCCCATATTTTGAATTAATTTTCCTCCTGGCCGGAGCATCAGATGATATGTATTTGCCAGAATAATCTGCGTACCTGCGTCTTTCATTTGTTGGGGGCTAGCGACTTTTATTGCCGCCTTTGTGGCGCAGAAAATGAAAGCCGGAGTTTGGATGGTGCCGTGCGGGGTTGTGATTTCAGTAATACGGCTTTTTTTATACTTATGCTTGACCCTGAAAAAAAAGTTGGTATACATTATTATTAATTTCTTAATTTCTATTACATTTATAGCTTAGATAAAGTGCCGGGGTTGCCACAAAACCAATAAAGATTCTTGCGACAAAACCAGGCAACATATAGATGAAAAATACTTGTTTTAGGCTCAGCGGAGCTGAGCTGAGAGCTATCCATGCTAGCAAATTAAACACGATTGTATCTGTTGTTGTGGCGGCAATATTTGCTATGTTGGTCCGCAGCCACAGTAGTTTCTGATTAGTGATTTGCTTGAGTTTGGTAAAGCATATTACATCAGCTATTTGGCTGGCTAGGTATGCCAGCAGGCTAGAGACCACAAGGCGCGGAGCTGGGGTGAAAATTTCTATCATGGACTCATTGATCGGGTCATTCGATGTGCTTGGCTGGTATGATATGGTGATTATCATTGCTGCTGTGAATATAATTTGTGCCATAAAGCCTATATATATGCATTTTTTTGCCTCGGCTCTGCCATAATGCTCGGTTAGAATTTCAGTAGCTATATATGTGGTGGCAAAGGCAATGGTGCCGAGTGCTATTTGTATATCCAGGATTGTTGTGGTTTTTAATATTTGTATATTGGCCATTATTATCGCCAAAGCATTATATGCTATCAGGCCTGTTGATTTAAATTGGTAAAACATCAGCAAGATAAAACACAGCAAAACCAGGAGCTCTGTTGGGAGCATCATCCAGGTGGGCAGGGAATGCAATGAGCTCAGTAGATTTTGCATTTATCAGTTAATTTTTGGTAGCCATGGGTGGATGGGGGTAGGCTTATCTGCGAGAATCGTGAAAAATATGAATAGGCAGACTAGAGGCCAAATCTATCCCTATTAGTTATTTCTTGTATTTTATTTATTAACGTCTCAGCTATGCATTCCATTCCGAACCTCCGAGATAAAAATCCTTTGGGTTTATTGAGCTTAACGAATTTTGTGTTATTGCCAAAACGCCTTTTTAAGAAGGTTTTGTAGTCCTCAACCAAATCGTCAACTAGGCCTAGCTTTTTAGCTTTTTTGCCTGACCAGAACATGCCGCTAAATAATTCCTTTTCATCCGAGATTAATTTTTCTCCTCGTCTTTTTTTAACAAATTCAGCAAAAGAGTCATGCACGTCTTTCTGTGCATCCTTCAAGATGGATATATCATCTTCCTTTTCCGGCACGAATGGATCAAGCAGGGATTTATTCTCACCCTCTGCGTAAACGCGTCTTTGAATGCCGATTTTTTTGATCATTTCTACAAACCCAAAACCTGCACTAATCACGCCTATGCTGCCTATTATTGAAGATGCGCTGGCATATATCTCATCTCCTGCGCATAATATATAATACCCACCTGATGCTGCCACATCTTCAGCAAACGCTAGCACTGGTATTTTTTTCTGCTTGGAAATCACGATAATTCTATTAGCAATAATTTCTGATTGTACTGGCGAGCCCCCCGGAGAATTAACCAAAAGCGCCACTGCTTTGCAGTTAGGTATTTTGTTAAATGCTTTTTCGATAGCGCTATCAAGAATTTCTGCGTTAATAATATCCTTACCATGCGCAGATTGCTTGATAATTCCGCTAAGTCTAATTACCGCTACAGCAGGCTTTTTGCGCAGCATTGCTTTAATTTTTGTTCCCAGATCAGCCAGCCTTGCAGGTTGTTTATTGTTCATAATTAGAAAACTGCTTAACTATTATATTGTGAGCATATCATGGAGATATTGGCTTTGCAAGATTGATCAGTTTGCCCAAAGTTTTTTATTTGCCTTTGCTTAGCTTTTATGGGTAAACTAATCTTTAAAAGATTTTTTGCTCAACAATCCGTGCAAATAATTTTTTAGTTATAAAATTAACTATTTAAATACTGTAATGGTTAACTATTTATATGTAAATGACTTACCAGATTCTCTAGATTTTGGCAGCTCAGTTGCGGTTGATACAGAGGCCATGGGCTTGAACAATCGACGTGACAGGCTATGTTTAGCTCAATTCTCAGATGGCAACGGCGATGCGCATTTGGTTAAATTTGATGGATCTAACTACAGCGCTCCTAATATTAAAAAGATGCTTGCTGATGATTCTATAGAGAAAATTTTTCACTATGCTCGCTTTGATATGGCGATATTACAGTTTTACTTGCAAGTTAAAGTGCGCAATGTTTATTGCACCAAGATTGCCTCGCGCATAGCCAGAACTTACTCCGCTAGTCATAGCCTCAAGGAGCTCTGCAGCGATCTTCTGTCCCTCAAGCTCAATAAACAGTATGGATGTTCAGACTGGGGGGGCAAAGAATTGAGTAAGGAGCAGATCAATTATGCCGCGGGTGATGTTCTGCATCTGCATGCTATTAGAGATGAGCTTAATATCTTGCTCAAGCGGGAAAGGCGCAATGAAATTGCGATAAATTGCTTTAAATTTTTAAATACACGTGTTGACTTAGACCTGATGGGATGGGAAAATTGTGATATTTTTAACTATGAATCTTAATTGATTGATTTGCCTATTGATTATGGAAATCTGATATGCATAAACTTAAAACTATAAGGGGAATCAAGAAACGGTTTAGGGTGACTGGCACTGGCAAGGTGCGTGCAACCCAATCTGGCAAAAGACACGGGATGATTAAGCGCTCGAAGCGGGCTATACGCTCGCAAAGAAGAACTGTCATTTTGAATAAAAGTGCGGGAAAAATAGCCAAGAGATATTTTTAGAGTGAGATTATGTCTAGAGCAACATGTGCAGTAGCTAGGAAAAAGCGTCATAAAAAAATTATTAAGATGGCCAAAGGCTATAGGGGTCGCTCTAATAGTTGCTATCGTATTGCGTTGCAGCGCGTTGAAAAGGCCTTGCAGTATGCTTATCGCGATAGGCGCAACCGCAAGCGATTTTTTCGCTCGCTATGGATCCAGAGGATTAATGCAGCTGCCAGGCAGCATGGCATGACTTATTCCAGATTTATTTATGAGCTCAAAAAGGCAGATGTAAAGGTTGATCGTAAGATACTATCTGATCTTGCAATACATAATCCTAATTGTATTGCGCAAATGGTGCAATTGGCAAAGCAGGCAGCTTAGGTGTCTTTTTATGATAAAATTCTTGCGTTGAAAGACGAAGCTGTAGCGACAATTGCAAATATTTCTTCTTTAGAGGAATTAAGCGAAGCAAAGATTAGATATTTAGGCAAGAAGGGAGTAATAAATTCTGAGTTGCGTTATGCTATGGATTTGCCTGATGAGGAGAAAAGGGTATGTGCACAGGCTTTAAATCAGATTAAGGATGAGCTTGCATGCAAACTCGGTGCAAAGCTGGACTCTCTAAAACAACTCAAGCATTTGGCACAAATTGAGAAGGAGCGCGAGGACGTAACTCTGCCGATCTTTCCTGAGCATCCCGGACGCCTGCATCTCATATCCTCTACTATAGATTCAGTGGTCAAAATTTTATCTGCGCTTGGCTTCGAGCTGGTTTATGGGCCTGAGGTTGAGGATGATTTTCATAATTTCACTGCCCTAAACACCCCCATATATCATCCTGCAAGAGAAATGCAGGACAGCTTTTATTTTGATGACGGTTTGCTACTGCGCACACATACTTCTCCTATGCAAATTAGGGCGATGACCTCAGGTCAGCCGCCCTTTAAGATTATTGCTCCTGGCAGGGTATATCGCCGAGACCTGGACTCCACTCACACCCCGATGTTTCATCAGATTGAGTGGCTGTGGATTGATACACATGTCAATATGTCGCATTTAATTGGCTGTATTGATTATTTTTTGAAGAAATTTTTTGCCA
Organism: Rickettsiales bacterium; assembly: GCA_014132315.1. Lineage (GTDB taxonomy): Bacteria > Pseudomonadota > Alphaproteobacteria > Rickettsiales > BLZN01 > BLZN01. The sequence continues at coordinate 18,882 of BLZN01000002.1, forward strand.
ATGAAGATCTTGCAATTAGGCTCAGGCCCAGCTTTTTTCCATTTACTGAGCCTTCTGCGGAGGTGGACATCAAGCTCAGTGATTATGGGCGCGGGTGGATGGAGGTGATGGGTTGTGGCATGGTTCACCCTAACGTAATCAGGAATGTCGGTCTGGACGACGAGAAATATCAAGGCTTTGCAGCAGGGCTTGGCGTTGAGCGTTTTGCGATGTTAAAGCATAAGATCGATGACATCCGTTCTTTTTTTGACTCAGATATCAGCTGGCTCAGACATTATGGTGCGTTGCCTTTTGCAACCTAATTTTTTACAGCTAATAAGCTGCGTGGTTTTGTAGTTTAATAATATATTTTGATGAAGATGGGGCCTAAAAATCTGCCGCTGGTTTTTTGCATATTAGATGGCTGGGGCTGCACTATTGGTGATGAGTATGATGCTATTCATCTGGCCGATACTCCTTGCTGGAACGGTCTGCTTAAGCATTATCCCAATTGCAGACTGTCTGCTAGTGGTGCGTCTGTAGGACTGCCTGAGGGCCAGATGGGCAATTCAGAAGTAGGGCACATGACAATTGGCGCTGGCAGAGTGATTGAGCAGGATCTTGTGCGCATTGATCGAGCGATCAAGGACCATAAAATCGGCTTTGAGCCAGCCCTGCAGGATTTTATTGATCGCTTGAGGCAGCAAGGAGGCGCTTGTCACATTATGGGCCTGCTTTCTGGCGGCGGGGTGCATTCGCATTGTAATCATATTGTTGCATTGGCCAGGACTGTTGCTGATGCTGGTCTGGTTGTTTATCTGCATGCGTTTCTTGATGGCAGGGACGTTCGTCCGGTTTCTGCCGCTGAATATATTGCTCGTTTTGCCGCTGATGCACCTGGCATAAAAATCTGCACTGTCAGCGGTCGATATTATGCCATGGATCGTGATTATAATTGGGATAGGATCAAGAGGTGCTACGATGCAATAGTATGGGGTTCTGGAGCACGTTACGAAAGTCCTGCTGAGTTATTGCAGAGCAGCTACGGCCTGGGCATTACTGATGAATTTGTCATTCCGGCTGTTGTTGGGGATTATGCTGGCTTGGCTGAAGCTGATGGGATTTTGATGGCTAATTTTCGTGCAGATAGGGCACGGCAAATACTTTCTGCCTTGGTAGATCAGAATTTTAGCGCCTTTGAGGTGCGGCCCAGGCCTGCTGTGGCTCTGGGGATGGTACAGTATTCTAATATCCTGGATAGATTTATGCCAAGCATTTTCCCGCCGCAGAAGCCGGTCAATACTCTGGGAGAGACAATATCTGATGCTGGTTTACGTCAGCTGAGAATTGCCGAGACAGAGAAATATGCGCATGTGACTTATTTTTTTAACTGCGGCGCTGAGGGGCCCTTGCCTGGGGAAAGCCGCGTTCTGGTGCCTTCACCAAAGGTCGCTACATATGATTTAAAACCAGAGATGTCCGCGTTTGGGATCACATCAAAATTAACAGAGGCGATTCGCGCTAAAAGTTTTGATTTCATTGTGGTGAATTTTGCCAATGCTGACATGGTGGGTCATACCGGCAAGCTGGAGGCAGCAATTAAGGCAGTGCAGTGTATTGACCAATGCATCGGCAAATTGGTGCCCAAGATATTGCAGGCAAATGGCACGCTTGTGATATCGGCGGATCATGGCAACGCTGAGAAGATGTTTGATGGCAAGGCCCCTTGCGTCTCTCACACTATGAGCGATGTGCCATTTGTCGTGATCTCTAAGAATCAGTTTATTTTGAATACCTTGAAGGATGGAGCGTTAAGCGACATTGCCCCAACTCTGCTGGATTTAATCAATATTGAGATCCCTGAGGACATGACCGGTACCTCTTTGCTATCTTAGCTTATTTATCACTCTAAATATATTGTTGACTAACATTTTTGTATTGATTCTTTACTAAAGAGTCTTTTATTATTGATTGCTATGTTATGGTTATTGATATATACTTATGTATATTTTATACTTTATTAGATTTTAGTAGAGCTAGAAAATTAGTAAAGCTTTACTAAAGAGAATTAGTTAAAATTTTTTTTATTTATTTCATTTAATGGCAGAGGATATATTATGGCGAGACTTCATTTAGGGGGTTCTGATGTTTTATCAGGCACAATATTGGGAGATCAAAATGCTACGGAGGATCCAAACTATGTACGTAAGTCTGCTCCTTTGATTAAAGAGGCGCTGCTGAAGGGTTCTGACGTAATGCAGCTATCTAACGGTAACATAATTATTACTGAATGGAAAGTATTAATTTTGCAATATAATTGGAATAAAGAGCGCGGAAGATTTGAGAGAGCAAAATCCGGGGTGCGCACTAGAAGGAGTAAAGCTAAATCTGCTCATAAAAAACGTCTTAATGATCAATTTGTTAAGGGCTCAGTTGGCGATTCTAAGGATACTGAGGAGCAGCTAGAAGATGCATAATTAGCGACTATTATTGCCTCAAAGAGTTTGTGTTTTTAAGTGCCTTATTTCCCAGAATTAATAGTACTGGGGTAAAGAATAGAGTAAGTATTGTTGCAAATGTTAACCCTCCAGCTATTGATGTTGCAAGCAAGGCCCAGAACTGACTCATAGGGCCTCCTACTATAATTTTTCCTTTAAAGAAATCTATATTAACCTTTGCTGCCATTGGCAGCAGGCCAAGTGTGGTGGTGCCAGCGGTTAGGAGAACTGCTCTCAGCCTAGATAGCGCTGCACAGACTATTGCTGCTCTGGCTTCCATTCCTGCTTTGATGTTATGTTTATAAGTATCTACTAGCAATATATTGTTATTCACCACTATTCCCGCCAGCGTGATGAGCCCAACGCCGCACATGACTATGCTAAAAGGTCTGCCTGTCACTAGCAGCCCGATTAGCACCCCTGTGGTTGAAAGAAAAACGGCACTCATAATCAATAAAGTGTTAGAAACGCTATTGAATTGTATTAAGATTATGAGTGCTGAGATGAGCAGCGACAGCAGGAATGCCCTTTTCAAGAAACTGGCTGTTTCTTCTTCGTTTTCTTTTTCTCCCTTAAATTTTATCATTTCTTCTAGATTATTTTGTTTTATCTGCGCTGCGATTATTTTTATTTTATTGTCCACGATTTCTTCCGGAGCTACGTTCGCAGAGACATTGAGTGTTTTGTTGCCGTTGACTCGCTCTATTTTGCTCAGCTTGTTTTGCGCGGTACGCTTGATCAAGTTAGATATTGGTACAGGCCCTGCAGCTGTGTTGATTCTTAGCTGGTCTAGCTGCTTGAGATTCCTATGTTCTTTGGCGAATCTCAGCAGAATATCAACCTCATTATCAGTGAAATCTGGATTATAACTCGAGATTTTTATGCCATTAGTGACCAGTTTGATCGCATTACCAACTTGGTTTATGTTCACATTGAATTTTGCGGCTGCCTCACGATCAACCGAGATTTTCCACTCAATTGCCGGCACAGGGCGGCTATCTTCTATGTCCAAAATGCCTTTGGCATCCTTCATTATTTCCAGGATTTTTGTCGTTATGCTCTCCAGCTCATTATCGTCATTTGAGCTTATCTCTATTTGTATGTCTTTGCTGGTTGGTGGACCTGCTTTTATCACTTCAGCCTCCGTGATTATTCCGGGAACTGCCCTAATCCTCCTTTGCATCTCTTGCAGAATCGTTTGTGCTTTGCGTCGGTTCTGCCAATTGACAAATTCTAGCTGGATTTTGCCTATAACATCCTCTGCGTCGTTATGGTCGGAGCCACCAGTCTTGGCATAGAACACCTTGACTTCATTTTGCATATCTAAGATTTGCGCCTCGATATCTCGCATTATTTCATCTTTTTCATATATGGATAAGTTGCCACGAGTTTTGACCCTGATTAATGCATTTTCGGGCTCTGAATCTGGAAAAAACTCGGTCCCGACGCTGAAATATGCATATGCGATTATAGTAATTCCCAATATGGAGATTATTGAGAGCGCAAAGGTCAGCGGTCGCTCTAGTGTTTTGCTCAGCATTCTGTAATATATTTGGCTGAATCTGCCAAGATTGTTGAAATCGGCATTTTCTGCAGATTTGATGCGAGTTATAGCTTGCTCTGAGGTTGATGAAGGCTTGCCGATCCAAGATCCTATTGCTGGAATAAATATGAGCGATGCCAGCAATGATCCGGTGAGTGTTCCTATCAGGGTGGTGGGGAGATATTTCATGAATTGTCCCACGATGCCTGGCCAAAAAAGCAGCGGCAGAAAAACCACCACAGTAGTCAGGGTGGAGGAGATCACCGGATAGCACACATGTTTCGCTGCCTGCTTATATGCATCTTTTTTGCTGATTCCAGATATCATGAGGCGATCTGCGTATTCCGTCACCACTATTGATGCATCTACCAGCATCCCCGTAGCCAGGATAAGGCTAAACAGCACCACCATGTTCATGGTATATCCCAGGTAATTGATTATAAGGACGCCGATTAGGAACGATGCAGGCACTGAGATGGCAACCAGTGCTGCTGATCTGATCCCCATGGCGAACATTATGATGAGTATCACTAAAATAGTGGCAAATAGGAGATTATTTTCCAAATCCCCGAGCATATCTATTATATTTTGCGAGGTGTCTTGAGCATATAAAATTTGCAGCTCTTTTGGCCATAGCGCTTGCTCTGAAGATACTTTCTGCTTGATTTTGTCTATGGTCTTGATGAGGTTTGTGCCGGTTCTTTTTGAAACTTCAAGCACCAACGCGGGCTTGCCATTTATGCGGGCGAAACTTTCTGGATCTTCATAGGCCAGGTTTATCTGTGCGATATCGCTGAATTTTACCACTGCATCACCACGAGATTTTACTGGCATGTTCAACACATCCTTAATATCAGTGATCAGTCCCGGTATTTTTACTGCATATTCCCCGCTTTTGTTCACTATGCTGCCGGATGCGATCAGCACATTATTGTTGATAACATTGCCGATTACTTCCTCGAAGTTCAGGTTATAGCCCTCCAGGATTGATGGATCTATGCTGATTTCCAGTATTTCCTTGCGTTCTCCGGCGATGTTGACACCCAGCACCTCTGGTATTGATTCTATTTTATTGCGCAGATTTCTTGCAATTGAGATGAGGGTATTTTCTGGGATATCGCCAAATAGGGCGAGGTTGACCACCGGAAATAAGCTAAAATTTATCTCATTTATGGTGATTTTATTCAGATCTTTGGGCAAATCTGGTTTTACATCATCAACCTTGCTTCTTATTGCCTCCATTGCCTCTTTGCTGTTAAAGCCCGATTGGAATTCTATTATTACTGCAACATGGTTTTCACTCGAGATCGATTTAATTTCCTTCGCTCCTTCAATTGAGCGCAATTCCCTCTCTAATGGAGAGGCTACCAGCCTGTCTCCGTCCTCGGGTGACATGCCCTGCAAGCTTGCGGATACATATATAAATGGCACCTGCACATCCGGATTTTTCTCTTTAGGCATCGAGCTATAAGTCTGGATGCCGAGTATGAATATTGTCGCCAGTGCCAGCAGCACTGCGCGGCTGCGTTCTGCACATTTATCAATTATTTTATGCATAACTCATCTTTTTTGTTTATTGTATTGTAATTTATTCAATCGTGAAAGTGTGTTTGTGCTTTGATCTATTTAAAATACCTGCATATTAGTGTAAGATAGTTCAAATAGATTTATAAGGTACGAATTATAAGTAAATGACAAAAATAGTTAGTATTTTTGGCGGCTCGGGATTTATCGGCAGCTACATAGTGAAATTATTAGCAGAGGCTGGGCTGCTGATAAAAATCATCTGTCGTGATCCCCAGCATGCTATGCATCTGAAGCCTTGTGGTGCGGTTGGACAGATAGTGCCGGTGGCAGCTGATATAATGAATTTAGAGGATGTTAGGAGGCATGTTCACGATGCATATGCGGTGATTAATTTGGTGGGGATTCTGCATGAGTTGGATGATCAGAGCTTTATGGAGATACACGCTAAGGCAGCTGAAAATATAGCGAAATGCGCCAAGCAGAGCGGGGTCAAAAAGCTGATACATTTTTCTGCTTTGGGCATAGACGACAATTCCTCATCTCTTTATGCGCGTAGCAAAATTGCTGGCGAAAAGGCAGTGTTGTCTGCGTTCCCAGAGGCAACTATAGCTAAACCAAGCCTTGTTTTTGGTGAAGAGAGCAAATTTTTTAGTTTGTTTGCACGTTTGGTTAGTTTGCTGCCAATTTTGCCTTTGGTCAGGCGTGGAGAGACATTGTTCCAGCCGATTTATGTGCTAGATGTCGCCAGGTTTGTTTCTGTAGCTATCTTGAGCGATAACATGCAGGGCAAAATTTATGAGCTGGGCGGGAACAAAGTTTATTCTTTTAAGGAGATATTGCGGTATATAATTGACATCACAGGAAACAGATGTAAGTTGCTTCCAATTCCAGGATTTCTGGCATCTTTTTTTGCTTATATTTTGCAGCTGAAGTTGCTGCGTTTCTTGCTTAGGCCTCTTACTGGCACTATGGACCCCATACTAACTGTTGATCAGGTTAAGCTGCTCATGTCTGATTCTGTGGTTGGTGAAGGCGCATTAACTTTGAGAGATGTGGACATTGAGCCTGAGTCTTTGGAGGAGATTATGCTGAGATGTCTTGATATTTCTAAGCGTTAAGAATAGTATATGGTATAACTTATAATAAATTAATCATACGGCTGTGCAACAAAAATGTATATATGTGTCTGTGGCAGGACCCACTAACGCTGGCAAATCTACCTTTATTAATTTTTTAGTAGGCAGCAAGATCTCTATTGTCACGCCTAAGCCGCAGACAACCAGATATAACTTACGCGGTATTGTTAATCATAAGAACACACAGATAATTCTGCTAGACACCCCAGGCTTGTTCGCTCCGAGCAGGCATTTTGATAATATGTTGCTTAAATCAGCTTTTCAGGGTGTGCGTGAGGGCGAAATTATATTGGTGATGATTGATGCAAGGGTTGGCCTTCGCGACGAAAAATTACTGGAGCTGTTAGCTGGCCTTGATAAGCGGGCTATATTGGTTATCAATAAAATCGATTTAGTTCGCAATAAAGAGCGTCTGCTGCAGATTAGCGAACAGGCTAATGCTTTGTTTAATTTTGAGCAGACTTTTATGGTTTCTGCGCGCACGGGCGATGGGGCGCTGGACGTGCGACAATATCTTATAGATATAGCGCCTCAGGCACGCTGGCTTTATCCTCCGGATCATTTGACCGATGCCACTATGCGTTTTACTGCGGAGGAAATCACCAGGGAAAAACTTTTTTTGCAGCTGAGACAGGAATTGCCCTATTATTTGACGGTTAAAACTGATAAATGGCAGGAAGAGGAAAAATCGGTCAAGATCCATCAAACTATCTATGTGGCCCGTAAAAGCCACAAAACCATTGTGGTGGGGAAGGGCGGCAGACAGATTAGATCGATTGGCGAGGACGCACGCTCTGAGATCGGGCAGATACTGGAAAAAACAGCGCACCTATTTTTATATGTCAAGGTGCACTGTCTTGAATTACAAAAAGAACTTAAATAAACTTATAGTATGATTTTTACCTTACCGGCTCATCCATATTTTGACCATCAAGATTTTCTAGAGGCTTTTCTGCAGTGCTTCCGTGGAACCTCATAGTACTATGCGCTACAAATACACTCCACCATTGCTCTTTAGGAACTGCGTCCATTTTAGTAACCATCTCTTGTACATCTTTATCTCCATGCTAATTTGCTAGTGCTACCCTATCATCATCGTTTAAATGTTGCATATCTGGGTAGGCTACCGCGCGTGTACAGTAATACATGAAATCAGCTACTTCTGCATCTGTGAGGCTACGTTGCTTAGACATTTCTTTTAACTCTGCGATACGATCGATCCGCTGCTTTCTGGAACGGGTCTGTTCTTCACGAATTTTTGCCAATTCCTCTTTCTTTAATGATGCAATCTGTGCTTCTGACCATTAATAATTTTTTTATATACTATATATCATTATATCAGCATCTTTTACGCTTTAAGACAATAAATTTTTGTAGTACACCCAGTGAATCTAGGGTTTTCCTTCTGTGATTTTGGAAAAGCTGACTTGCCTCTGTTGCCGCAGATCTACTTCAAGCCCTTGCTTTTTCTTCAAGCATGAGATTTTTTAAATCTCTTCTACTTAAGCTGCATCAAAATAAATATTTTAAGTATTACTTGCAGGTTATCTCTAGGAGATCTTGCTTTGCATTGAGTGTCGCTGCAGTCCCTGGATCAATTATATAATACTAGATATATTGGCATTTGTATTATATAAATATAATAACTATTTTGTAGGTTTATTGCTCTATAGTAGCAAGCTTAATATCTCAGGGATGATTTTTATCTAAGGCATAATCCAAATATGGAAATAGAAAATTTCAAAGAATGTTTATCTAAGTTTGCCACTGGTGTTGTTGTGGTAACTACTGTAGATCGCAGCGGCGCCATGTGGGGAATTACAATTAATTCCTTTAATTCCGTTTCGCTCCGTCCGCCTTTAATTCTTTTTAGTATCGAAAAAAAGGCCTCAAGATATAACAAGTTTATTGAGCATGATAGATTTATAGTGAATATTTTAAGCGAAAAACAAGCTGATTTGTCCTCGTTGTTTGCAGCGCGAAATCCCGATCCTTGGCATCGAGTCCCTTATAGCGTAAATAACCTTGGGGTCCCTATTCTGCAGGGAATTTTATCTTATCTGGATTGCGAGATTGAACATCTTTATGAGGGTGGGGATCATAAGATTATTGTTGGTAGAGTTATTGTGGCAAAAAAGGTGTCTGATGCCCATCCTTTGCTGTATTTTAACCGTCTTTACTATGAGCTTGGTAAGCAGTATAAGTAGATTATAAAACCTTAAGATTTTAGCTACTTATTTTGGAGAATCCTATGCAAGACCAAATTTTAGTCGGAGAATTTAATTGCTATAATTTAAAATTCTACAAAGAGCTCAAGAGCACTAACTTAGAAGCAATGCGTCCGGCGGGAAATGCTGCGCATTGCACGGTGATTTGCGCAGAGAGGCAAACTGAGGGCAAAGGAAAGGGGAGTAGAAGGTGGATTTCGCCGCCTGGCAACTTATATATGAGTCTTATTTTGCATTATAAGCGGGATTTGGAAGATTTATTACAACTTTCCTTTGTTTTTTCTTTGGCAATTGGCCGTGTGCTGGAGAGCCTTACCAGGCTTGAGGCGAGCTATAAGTGGCCCAATGATGTGCTCCTATGCCAAAAAAAAATCGCCGGTGTTCTTTTGGAGTCATATTCGCATCATGAAAACGAGGCGGTTGTTGTCATTGGTGCGGGGCTCAATATCCTGAGCTATCCAGGCCACACCAATTTTCCCGCCACGTCTCTGGCGGAATTTATCGCACAAAACAATCTTCCTTCGCCTTTTGAGTTGCTTGAGCAGATTATTTTGCAATTTGACTCCTTAGAGCATGAGTGGCGCATGTTTGGCTTTTTGGGAATCAAGAACATGTGGATACGGCGGGCTTTTCGGCTGAATGACGAAATTAAAGTTGACACAGGCACATGTTTTTATGAGGGTATATTTTCTGGCATTGATGGCCACGGCAATCTGATTTTATCTTTGCAGAGTGGCCGCAGCCAACTAATAAGCTATGGTGATATATTAAAATTTTAAAATCTGAGTTTTTATAGTAAATTTATATATAACCACAGAATATAAGAGTCTAAAAATTTAACTATTCAGACCTGTCCATTGAGGTTGCCTTTTTGACGCCCATTAATTTATTAACAACCCCCACAGTTTTAATAGCTCTTTCTAAATTATTTGCAAAGATTACAGTGGGAATTGGTCTGTGCGTTTCTGGATCTTGCAAATCAAGATCTATTTCTTTGTCGCGCTGCAGATCTTGCACCAACTTTTGATCTTGCTCAGTTGCAATCGCGGGTAGAAAATGTTCAACCAAATAATCCCAGCATTTTGGCATTAATGTTCTGAATTTATTTCCATATATTGCTAGAGCCGTGATGATATACGCCACATCTTCATCATAGTCATTTTCTATATTATTTTCTTTGCTATACAATTGATATACTATATCAAATGCTTGAACAATCTTCTTATGTTCAGGTGTGTCGCCTTTTTTGCAGAATTCATAATCTGCTTGTAATGCTTTCTGCAAAACGACCTTACCCCGAAAGTCACCCTTTCTAAAAGGTTCCGCGTGGTTCTGGAATACAAGCCAGCAGATCAAATGAGTGAATTCATGTATGGTTGTTTGGGCTATATCTGCTATGCCCCGCTGCAAACCTCGAGCATGCTTATCGGAGTCTACGTCAATAAAATAACTTTTTGATTCTGCATTCTCACTACATAAGCCACCACCACCACCACTATTGAGGCCATGAAATCTAACTTTTACCTTCGCACCACCATCTATTTCTTGCACATTACTATTTAGTATTATGCGGAATACAGGCTGTGCATTTAACATTTTTAGTACATTGACTACATCTGCTGTCTGTTCTTCATTATGAACAAACGATACACCAAGAATTTTGGAGATAGTTGCCGGCAGCTTTGAGGCTTCCTCTGCGCTTATTTGATCAGAGACTTTTATTTTTGGCATCTGTTTTACATTTGCTAGACTCTCCGAATGCTGGAGCGCAGTTAGCACGGGGCCGAGTTTTGATATTGTCCAAGATATAAATATATGCTCACCAAGCCCTATTATTAGCTCTAGGGCCAATAGCGCGCCAACTGCTATTAATGCTGAATAGGGCCCTAGCAATATAGCTAGAGTAATGGCCAATATTGTAGAAATGCACACACGTAATATGCTAAATTTGCTCCAATAGTTAAAGAAACTAAATATACTCATCTTAGGATAATATATATATTAATAATATTTTAATAATAAAGTATTTAAGTTTTAAAAGCAAGTGAATTTTACTGAATAGTAAGGAATCATCCTTAAGCAGACCCCAGTGTTCTCCCAGGTATGCAAACAGGCTCAGATGTTGACTTATCAATGAGACTTGTGTCAGCAGCAGTAACTGCTGTCATGCTTTTATCAAAATTAATACCAAAATCTATGTTTGCTACGTTGCGTTGCAGCTCTCGCACGAGCTCTTGGTCTTCAGCGCATGCAATTTTAGGTAGCCAATGATCCACAATAAATTTTGTGATGTGTGTCAGCGGCGGATCGGTTTCCTTACGCTGTGTTGCAAGGTAAGCTACGGCATATGCAATATATTCACCAATGATTTTTGTTTGATTGCCTTTTGCACTCTCTTCTTGTTGTTTACACATATTATAAAAATAAGTATCAGCTTCTTTATGGACCACCAAATCTTTTTTGACTGCTTCTGAAAAAAGTCTTGCAGCTTCTCTATCTTCCAGCTCGTAAGGTAAACGGCGAGCTTCTGATATCTCCTTAAACTCACCTTTGTTGGTATTGAAGCATAAAAAGCAAGCTACGTGAGTAAGCTCGTGTATAAGATTTGTAGTCATTTTTTTGTTTATTTTTTTCTTATTGTCTTGTGTTTTATATTTTTCAGGATTTATATGCCGAGTAATATTAATCTCTTAATCAATTATGAAATGTAAACTTTTATGCTCCGTTATTTTGAATTCTCCTGGAGCATAACGAGTATTGGCTGCATGCCTCATAATATCACGTACATTGATTGATCTTAAGGTACCCTTTATTTCTCTGAGCACTTGGGAGTAATCTAAGGATTCTTGCTCTGCTCTTTGCTGCGTGTTGGCGATGCTCCTAATCAGTATGCCCCCTATAGGATGTTCATAGACGCTTTGCAGTGCTATAGTTGTCGGCTCTATTGCCGCTTTGTCATCGCAACGCGTAATCTCAAGAATATGCAAAAGTGCCGGCGGCATACCGCCCTTCCTTTCTTCGCTTATTTCATTGGCCACGTTGAATTCTGGCTCCTTCATAAGCTGATTGATAACTCTGTGGTTGTGTTTCTCTATTTTTGGAGGCGCTTCTGTGCTTTTATATTCTGCTGCGATAGGACATTAATAGCCTGCTTATAACTTTCTTTAATCTGCTTCAGATCGGCATCTTGTTTA
>BLZN01000003.1 GCA_014132315.1 Rickettsiales bacterium
CTGATACACTGATGACCTTCCACACAAAAGAGAATCTCGGCGGCTTTTACCTGAAAAGGTTCACTAGCCTGCTCAGACTGAATGACACTAAAAAGAAAATCATCGACAGGAGAGACAAAACGGGTTTCACCATTTTCTTCCCGTTCAGGCTTCAGGTACACATCAGCAGGGGCAACGGTGACGAACTCAATGGTCTTGAGCAGCTCGGGTACATCAACATGCTTGCTGGTCAGCCCACCTCTGAGAACATTGTCGGAGCATGCCATGATTTCCAATGCCGTACCTTCGAGATAGGTATGGAGTGTCCCTGCTCTGAGGAACATGGCCTGGCCCGGAGTCAGTTCTACAACGTTAAGCAGTAATGGACTGAGAACAGCGATGTCACCCGGATAGAATTGATTCAGACGACAGACTTCCTGCCAGGCCGGATGATCCGAAGTCTCAGCAAACGACAGAGCAGCAGCAACCAAACAGTCCTTTTTTTCTTCCTTAAGGCCCATCAGGTGTTCATAAAAAGCCCTGAGTTTGCCTTCTCCAAGCCAGCACAATGCCTCTACCAGCGATTCCAGCCCAGCCATTTCGAACAAAAAACGCATTTCATCCAGTGACCGGAAACCATTCATGGCTCTGAAAGGTGTCAGGG
>BLZN01000004.1 GCA_014132315.1 Rickettsiales bacterium
AATCTCCTTAATCTTTTTAGTGTCGTAAGCAAAGCCTAAGCCCGCTTCAACATAGGGCGCCAAGTTCATCTCACCCGCCACTGTCTCGTCAGCATAGTCGCTACCGGGAAGGGCTACACTATATTTGAGGTTGACTAGTGCTTTCCAGACAGTGTCTTCGGTTTTGGATGCATGGCCTGCAAGCAACTCTTTAGCTGCAAGGGAAGAATCATCAGCATCCGTTGCTTTGCCTTTTTAGTCTCAACAGATTTCAACTTGTCAGTACGAGATTCAAATCCACCCTCAACTTCCAAGTTTAGACCATTATAAGAACTTTGATATCCTGCAACTACCCTGACACCGAATCCGTTCTCACGCTCCATTTTTATGACGTCCATTGATGCGGTGCCCTTGGTACCGGTAAGTTCATATTCCTTAACCATAGGCAGCCAGCCATAAAAGCCGAGATATGTGTTCCCCATACCGCCCATACCGGCATAACCACTCCCTTGACCTAGATCAGTAGCAAGTAAGTGTGCGGGCAATAGTAAGGATGATAGTAGAAAAATTTTGGTTAACAGCCTCATAATTCACACTCCTTATTAAATACTAAAAAACATTCCAATAGAAGGTAACAAAGTTAAGTAAAAAAATCATTAATCTAGTATTTTTAAACTCTTGCTACCGCGATTAATCTAATCTAGAACAATAATAGTTTCAAGTTTTTTTTTAAAATAATCCATAGTTTTTTATTAGTATCTATATCAAGCATAAAAATATAATATAATTAGCTATTGTGATATAGAAAAACTAACTATTTAATCATCCCTAACTATACAGGAATATTTTTGTCTCCCCAAGCAAGAAATACAAAATGCTGCACAGACTAATACCTATACAAAGTTGTTGATTAACCCAATACTGTTTGCTATATAAAAAACTATGGATAAAAGCACTCAATCACTATATGCAACAGCATCTAAGCCGAGGTGGCTTAGA
>BLZN01000005.1 GCA_014132315.1 Rickettsiales bacterium
GATTATTATATATCACTAGCTTAGAAGATTAGTTTGCGTCTAAATCATTTAATATCTCCTTGATTCGCAGCTAAATAAAATATTAGATTTTATCCACTCAGTGTTTACTTTAAACGCCGAAGCTGCTAGGATATAGATGGATTATTTGTCCGACATGCACATGCAAGGCGTGAAAAATAAAAACATCATTATAACAGGAGCAAGTAGTGGCATAGGCGAGGTCACTGCGCATCTTTTGGCCAGCCATGGGGCTAATTTGATGTTGGCTGCCCGCCGTGAGGATAGGCTAAAGCGCATATCCACCGAAATAGCAGACCAGTACAAATCCAGAGTTATTTACCAGGCTACTGACGTTACTAATCTCGCGCAAGTAAAAGCAATGACCGGCGCTGCGTTAGAAAATTTTGGCAAGATAGACATGCTGATTAACAATGCGGGTATTATGCTTAAGTCACCTTTGTCTTTATGCGAAACAGAAGATTGGGACAAAACCATAGACACAAATATCAAGGGTGTTTTGTATGGAGTGGCTACAGTGATGCCGAGCATGTTGGCGCAAAACAGCGGACACATAATCAATATCGCCTCGACATGCGGACATAAGGTTTTTGAAGGGCTGGCAGTCTATTGTGCCACCAAACATGCAATTCGGGCGATATCCGAAAGCATCAGGATAGAATCAGATAATAAAATACGCTCCACCATAGTTTCTCCGGGTAAGGTACACACCGAAATTATTGAAAATAACCGCCAAAAAAAGTCCTATGAAGCCCTGAAAAAAAGCTGGGAAGAGGAAAAGGCTCTTGATCCGCGGGATGCAGCAAATGCAATCCTTTATGCGATTTCTCAGCCTGATAATGTCGACGTAAATGAGATATTGATCAGGTCCCTATATCAACCAAGGTAGATAAGATGAATCTTTTGGCTTTGGCAATATGCATCCTCATGAGCGCCACCCTGATTACACTGATTTTAGGTATCGTATTTATGGCAATCGGCGAACCCTTGAACACGAAATATTCCAGAAAACTCATGATGATGCGGATCTCGCTCCAGGCAGCATCTATCATAACGGTGATGCTATATTTTATTTTGCTATGACCTTAGACAAGGCGAAAGTATTATCTGCGCTCAAAGCCATATCGTATAAACACCGGGATATCGTCTCTGCTGGGATAGTTTCCTCCATTGTGATTAGGGATGGACACGTTGGTTTTGCGCTTGAATTTTCTGGCGAAGATGCCAAGGACAAGGAGCACTTACGTGTTGCCTGCGAAAAAGCAGTTGCCTCTGTGGATGGAGTCAAAAAAGCAACCGCAGTCCTAACCAATAGCGACAATAGCATTGCAAGGAACAAAATCCACAGCGAGAAAAAGCTGATACCCGGAGTAAGCAAAATTATTGCGGTCGCCTCAGGCAAGGGGGGGGTCGGGAAATCTACTGTTGCGGTCAATTTGGCAGTATCTTTGGCTAATCTTGCACATAAAGTTGGAATCGTTGATGCAGACATCCATGGCCCCTCCATACCCCAAATGCTCTCCATGCACGCAAAACCAAAAATTGATAGCGAGAATTATCTGTTGCCCCTAGTGAATTATAATGTCAGGGCAGCCTCAATTGGTTTTATAACAGCAAAAAATAGAGCAGCGATCTGGCGAGGACCCATCGTTGTCAAGGCCCTATCCCAGCTCCTGCTTGGCACCAGATGGGGAGAGATCGATTATCTGATCATAGATTTGCCGCCAGGTACAGGTGACACACACCTGAGCTTGGCTGAGAAATTTCACCTCTCAGGCGCCGTAATAGTCTCCACGCCGCAGCAAATCGCCCTAACGGATGCCTATAAGGCTCATGACATGTTTAAAAGGCTATCTATTCCTATAATCGGCATCGTTGAGAACATGAGCTACTACCTTAAGGACAAGAATAAACACTATATATTCGGCAAACATGGGGGCAGAAAAATGGCACAGGAGCTGGGAATGAGACTGCTGGGCGAAATTCCACTTGATGAGCGCATCAGAGAATGCTGTGATATTGGTACACCCGCAGCTTTGGAGATGCACACTCAAAATTACTATGATGCCATATCCAAAGAAATATCAAAATTTTTCGATTAAATTAGCTATTTAGCTACTCATTATTTTAGTCATATTTGATTTTTTTCCCCAATATATTTTTTACCTCCTTGGAATATTTTATCTCAGAACCGCTTATATAAGCCTCATGATTTTCTTCAATTTTATCTAAATCATAGCGATAATTCACCATCATGCCAAATGATTGCTTGATTCCCTTGGGAGAGCCATCCGCAAGCCAGTTTATTGAAACGATTGATGCGCCGTTGCTCAAGTGAAAATGTGCCACTGCATCAGTAGCAAGGCCATTTCTTCTGTCATGTATTAGATAATTAGCGCATAATTTTAGCAAAGGCTCCTTTAGGAGATTGCTCAGCTTATCTTCCTGGCACCAATTAACCTGTATTAATTTCTTAATTATACCCTCATTATTCTCAGCATTCAATATATCGCTGATCATTTTAGTATTAACATCAGATTCTATTATAGATTCATTTGTGATCTGATTTTGCAACCACCTGCCAAAGCCAGGAATCGGGGATAAAGTGATGAAATTAGTGATATTTCGATATTGCCTGGATATTTCATTTACCACGCTTTTGATCAAAAAATGACCAAAGCTGATGCCCTGCAGGCCTTTTTGGGTATTCGAAATCGAATAAAACACCACCGTATCTGCCAGCCCGGTATCTATTGCAGGAGCTTGTTCATCAAGCAAGGTTTGAATATTGGTTGCAGCTCCTTGGGTGAATGCAACCTCAACAAATATCAGAGGTTCATCAGGCATCTTATAATGAAAAGCGGCAAAACATAGCCGATCAGAAGCCAGACGATTGCGCAGATCATTCCAAGATTTGATTTCATGCACGGCCTCATAGTAAATCAGCTTTTCCAGCAGAGATGCAGATGAATCCCACGTAATCTGCTTTAGGTCAAGCAGGCCTAAGTCAAACCAAGAAGCAAGAATATTATAAAGATCGCAATCTAGGGGTATTAACTCCTTATGCTCGCCTTTGAATCTCAACACGTCCTCTCGCATATCCACCAGAAACTTAATGCCATTTTGCAAGGCACTAAAACGCTTCAATATTTTAGCCCGAGGCGACTCCAGTGATTTTAGCAGCATATTTTCTATGGCACATAGATTTCCTGAGCCTTGATTGTTTTTATAATATTCAATATTTTGCCCGATAAGACCGGGATCCGGATTGAACTTCTTTGCCAAAATGCCCAAAAATCTCAACTTGCCCTTCTTGGATAGATTTAAGTATATACTAGCC
>BLZN01000006.1 GCA_014132315.1 Rickettsiales bacterium
ATCTTTAATAGACTGCCGAGCATAGCTCATTTTGCTTTTATCACCGATAAGCAATCAGCACACCGGCAAAACCCTAGATGAGATATCATGGAAAAAGGGCCGGCTATAATCCTAGAAAAAGTCCATAATGCAAGAGTAATAGCAGGATCCGCAACCCTAAAGCTACCAAGATGATGCACCTCTTTGTTGTCAAGACACACCTCAGCAGCGCCTCCTCACCACAAACTCCAAAGCTTTATCTTGCTATACAATAACAAGGTTCTTGGTTCTTCTGCAGCACGGAAATACAAATTAAGCTCTGGAATCTTTAGGGCCTTAGGCTGATAACTTATCGGTGATAAAAGCAAAATGAGCTATGCTCGGCAGTCTATTAAAGATTTTAGGTATATATTTAATCTATTGTCTATAATATATTATTTATCTAATATGTTCAAAATTCATCAGTGATGCGGTCTCCGGAAGCCTTCAGACAAATATCACTGAAGGTCTGGACCAATTAAGGTCCGGTTAGAACTAGCATACTACCTAATTAACCTTTGCTTCTAGCTCTTGCAGCTCTTGCTGTAAATATTTTATCCTTTCATCTAATCTTACTACTTCTGCGGTTATGTTGCGGTTACGCTGTATCCAGTTTTCTTGTATTTTGATTTTTGAATCAACCGATGATGCCCACCAAACCACTCCGGCTGTTTGTATTAATAAGGTTATTAT
>BLZN01000007.1 GCA_014132315.1 Rickettsiales bacterium
AATCAAATCAACTGAGCGACCATATCTTCGTGTGTTTATAAAATCACCTATAAAGGCAATAGAAGAAGATATAACAAAGGAGGAGGAGGGGGTATTTGGAGATCATGACCTGAGCCCTGATATTGATAAATCTGAAATCAAACCCTCCACAATCATCTCCGGAAACATAGCTAGCAACTGCAAACAAGAAATTATCCGACGAAGATAATGTGCTACTACATTAATCTAAAAACATGGAACAACCATCAAAATTTATCGAGGCCGTAAGAGTCAATGCGATTTATGCCAAAGAAGCATACTCTGGAGCTGTCCATACAGTAATAGTAGAGGATATATAGAACACTCTCAAGACGGTTGCCCCTCAGTTTCTTCTATCGATGTTCCTTTCGGGACTCAGCTAGGTTGTGTAGTCTATCCTCACCAGTCTACAATGGGCACAATAGACGATATATCTCTTGAAGAGGACCCCAAATCGCAACTAGAATCAGCTTATTCGATTCCTTCTACACCACATAAAAGTACTGCATTTAAAGAGTGTTTAGATGTGCTAAGTCAAGTCTGTTAGATATAAATTAAGGCAGAATCTGATTTGATTAATACTAAACTTTATTTTAATAATAAATAAGTTATTTAGCATAATAAATAATATTTATCTTTATTTAATTATTTTAGCTTACCATTTAAAAATAATTTACTTATTGCGGCATTAATATTACGGTAGGCGACAATCCAAAAGACTTTCTCTACTTTAAAGCATTGGAATATTATCATACTGCTTTAGGCTCAGCTGAAGCATATATGGAAGGAGAGTATCCCTTATCTGTTTTTAGGGATCATGTTAACCAAAGAAAAGACTTAATAAATTTTGTTCTTGAAGAACAGAAAAATACATGTTTATTGTGGGGAGTTGCTAAATCATTTATATCTTATAATGCAAAA
>BLZN01000008.1 GCA_014132315.1 Rickettsiales bacterium
AACGGCAAAGGACATGTTTCTATTACCGAGCTTGCACACCAGACTTTAAACGCCAATACTAAATCGAAATTAGATAAGATAATAGGCTCATTGAATAAGCTAGATAACAAGCTGGTAAAAAACCTCAACAAGATATTTAAGGGCCCGCTAAACAGATTAGCCTTGCTTAGTGTTATGCCTGATCGGTGGAAACATTTAACAGTCAGACATTTTTTTGAAATGTTTGATGTAGCCCTACCCAAGGCATTATGTGAATATGCTGAGACTCAGGTTGCAAAGTGGCATTATGTAAATCAGCCTTACCCCCAATATGATTGTCAAACTCCAACCCCGAATATTGAGAATTTTGTTCCACTAATAGAGCAAGCCCTCATGGCCACAGAGGATGACAGAACAAAAATGGTATTGCTAATTTTGCTCAGCCATTTTGTAGGCGATATTCACCAGCCATTGCACGCCATCTCGCATGTTGACCAAGAATGCAAAGGCGATGCAGGCGGTAATAAATTTTGCATTCGGCGGAAGGAAGATGGGGATTGCGCACTCAATCTACACTATGTTTGGGATAGCGCTATGTTCTTTTTCAGCCATAAAGCTCTGGTGAAAAAAATAGA
>BLZN01000009.1 GCA_014132315.1 Rickettsiales bacterium
TGGCGTTTAAAGTCTGGTGTGCAAGCTCGGTAATAGAAACATGTCCTTTGCCGTTCCAGGCATGCGATGTCATAGGGATTAGTAAAATAAATAAAAATTGTGCTAATATAAGTTTAAAATTCATTTTTTCCTCAAGTGAATTTTTGGATAGGATATGCAGAGGAGCGTCTTAGGTCAATTAAGCAATCAGAATTAGCCTCTTAGAAGTCTGTATCTAATGCTTGCATATTTTATCTTGAGAAGAGGAGGGCAAATCACAAAACATCCGAGATTTTCTATAAAATAAGCATTATTAATAATATTGCGATAAGATAGAATTTGTCTTGAGGTTTGTTTTTTGCTCCGCAGATTTACGAAAGTTTACGGAGATAGTTTTCTGCTGCATGGTGCTTATGGAGCAACAAACAAAAGG
>BLZN01000010.1 GCA_014132315.1 Rickettsiales bacterium
TTGCTGATAACTAATGGCGGCAGGTCGGGCTCTGAGAAATAATGGTAATCCTCTGCCTCCTCTTTTTTTCTGAGCAACTTGGTTATACCCCTGTTCGCATCAAAAAGCCTGGTTTCCTGCTCCACTTTCCTTCCCTGCTCCACTAGCTTTATGTGGCGTGCTGTCTCATATTCCAGTGCCTTGACGATGTTCTTAGTGGAGTTTAAATTCTTGATTTCGCATCTGGTGCCAAGATTGTGATCCCCTGCTTTTCTTATCGAAATATTTGCGTCGCATCTGAGTGAGCCATTCTCCATATCTCCGTCGCATGTCCTGATGTATCTCAGTATATTCCTTAGCTTTTTTATGTATGCAGCTGCCTCTTGCGGTGATCTGATCTCAGGAGCAGATACAATCTCCATCAATGCCACGCCAGCACGATTTAAGTCTATATAGCTATATTTGGGGCTTATATCGTGGATGCATTTACCTGCATCTTGCTCTATGTGAATACGCTCCAGTTTTATTGTTCTGTCACTATCTAAATTTATCCCGCCTCCCTTGGCAATTGGCTTAAAAAACTGTGTTATCTGATAGCCGGCGGGCAAATCCGGATAAAAATAACCCTTGCGGTCAAAGGATGAGTGCAGATTTATCTCTGCGCCTACTGCCAATCCTGTTTTTACTGCTTGCTCTATTATGTATTCATTTATGCTAGGTAGCGTTCCAGGCAGAGCTGCATCGAAGAACGAAACCTGAGAATTTGGGCTGGCACCGAATTCTGCGCTAGAAGAAGAGAATAATTTTGATTTTGAGATCACCTGGGCATGTACTTCCAGGCCGATTACTGTTTCCCACATTTTTTGCTGCAATAGATTATTTTGCTTAATTATAGTATTATGCGTCTGCGGTGCAATCTATATTATATAAATTCTGTTGAGCGCTATACAATGTATATAATTCATAAGAAGTGTGATATTTTAGGAAAATAGAATAAATGATAAAAATAATATCAAGTACTCTGATAAAGCTTAATAATACTATATGAATTATGTTTTTATTTTATTGGTCTTGTGGTTGGTTACAGAGAGGAAGAAATGAGTGTGACTATGGATAAAAGAATTATGGGTTTTTATGAAATCTTATAGGAAATTGGAGGATATATTCAAAAGAGTTAAAGATTTAGAGAGCGTCGTTAAATTACTTGAGTGGGATTTGGCTGTTTTGATGCCTACTAGATCTTTAAAATATAGATCAAATCAAATAATATTATTGAAAGAATTGATGCACAGCATCCTAACTGATAGCGCTCTTGGTGAATTGATAAAAGCTGCTAAAGCAGAAGAGCTAACCCCAAAACAGAAAGCCAGACTACATGAGATGTGCCTTCTACATAAAAATGCTATTATTGTTCCTGCTTGTCTTATGAAAGATTTCAGTGAAGCTAGCTCTGAATGTAAGGTAATTTGGAAAGAGGCGAGGGAGGAGAATAACTATAAAAAATTATTACCCTGCTTCAAAAGATTAGTGGAGATTGTGCGGGATATTGCCTCAATAAGAGCACAAAAGTTGCAAGTTGATAACTACGACGCCTTGATTGGTCTGTATAGTCCAGCTTGTGGCTCTGAGCAGATGGATGTTATGTTTGCCAAATTAGGGCCTTTTATCAGGGATTTTCTCAAGGAGGTTGTCGCTTACCAGAAAAAGCAAAAGATATATAAAATATCGAAAAATATATATCCGGTTGATAAACAAAGAGAAGTTATACTTGCTTGCATCAAAGCTCTGGGCTTTGACTTCAACAGAGGCAGGGTAGACAGAAGCCTACACCCTTTCTTCACTAGCATTGCCAATGAAGTTCGCATCACCACTAAATACAATGAAAGCAATTTTTTTGATTCCTTGAGATGTACTATGCATGAAGTCGGTCATGCTATTTACGAGATGAATTTATCCGATGAATATTACAATAGATCTAATTCACCTGATATCGTTACCCATGAAAGCATTGCATCTCTGTTTGGCACACAAATTTGCCAGTCTAAGGAATTTATCAATTTTGTCCGCCCTATGTTTAAAAAAGCTTTTGATGGCAGGGGTAAAGCATGGGAGGCAGAAAATTTGCATAGATTGATTACCAGAGTCAACCCAGCGCTGGTCAGAATTAATTCCGATGAAATCAGCTATATGGCTCACGTTATGTTGCGTTATTCGCTGGAGAGAGAGATTATAGATGGTAGCTTGGCAATTGAAGATTTGCCTAGGGCCTGGGAAGATGGAATGAAGCATTATTTTGGCATTGCACCGAAAAATAACCAGGATGGCTGCATGCAGGATATCCATTGGTTTTCTGGAGTGTTTGGTTATTTTCCTATCTATGCTGTGGCTACCGTGGCTGCGGCGCAGATTTCTTCAGCGCTGGAGGGCAATTTCTCTGATATTCTGCCCAAAATAGCACAGGGAGATCTCACCGGCTTACTTTCTTGGCTTAAAAAAGATATTTGTGGTCATGAGTATCCCGATGTTCTTAAAAAAGTGACCGGCAAAGATTTGGATATTGAAGGCTATATATCATACCTGCGCAGCAAATATCTGGATGTATCTTAGCCCGGTCTTTTGCTGGAAAAAGGCAGAACGGCTTCCTGCTCTTTTTGTGGCGCCACGCATTCGGCTGAAACTTCATCCATTTCAGTATCTGGCTCAGCAAAGAGTAATGTCAGGGGGCTAACCCATTCATCTTCTTCAAACATCAGCTCATCTTCTTCAAACATCAGCTCTATAGCGTCTTTTTCTTCCTCCAAGATATTTTCCTCTTTCCCCTTCTTTTTCCTCTTCTCCTGAAAATCCCTCAGAGCTATAAAGGCGCTCTGTAGGTTTTGCGAATCTTTTGGATCTTCATGAACAATATCTTGTTCTGCATCTTCTTTTATTGGATGCTCCGAGGTTGTTATTTTAATCTCTCTTTTGTGCTCTATCGGTGCTGCATGGCGTCCTAATCCCTTATCCTCCTTTATTTTTTGAGAGAGATGATCAGAGGGCTCTGCTTTGTTGCCAATTTCACTGCTGTGTGGCGTTTTGTTTAATACTTGAATTGTTCCTTCTATTGTTCCTCTCAGTTTTTTTTCCTCCACTATTTCTTCTACTTGAGGCATTTGAAGCTCTTGAAGCCCTTTCCAGAAGTCTTGCAAGGGCGTACCCATGAGCTCTATAGTGCCTACTTTCTCCCCTTCTGTTGCCCTCATTTCCTCCTGCTGGTTTATATAATTTTCTAGAATTATCATTATTCTCAATAATTCTAGGAGCCTTATTAGCTCTCTTTTTTGCAACTTATCATATTCTTCTAGGAGTTTTTTAAGCTCGGATAGCTCTGCATCTGAAAGCTCTCGGGTGCTCTCTTCTTGTTTTTCTCCGGATTCTGCGTCTTTTCTTGTAAACAGGGTCTCCCCTTTGAAGGATGCAGAATCACCGCCACCATCTTGTTGATCTTCAAATTCAAATTTGGTGTCCTCGGAATTTTCATCTCTCCAGCCCCTTTCTTCATATTCATTGCTTGTGTATAACATATACTATATATAGAATTACTAACTGTTTAAAATAGTAATGCAGGATTATTAATATTATTTGAATGTTGAGTTGAATCCGTAAACTCGGTAATATGTTGTTAATGGTTTTTAATGGCTAGCGATCAAAAAATGCGCAGCAATTTACGCTTGGCGGCACTTTTTGCGGCTACTGCATTTGGGATGCTCTGTTTTTCCTTTGCAGCGGTTCCTTTTTATAGCTTGTTTTGTAAGGTAACCGGTTTTGGTGGCACTACTCAGCACGCGCTGAAAGCCTCTGAATCAGTTGGTAGCAAGATGATCACAGTGCGCTTTAATTCTGATGTTGCGCCGGATGTTCCTTGGGTTTTCAAACCTGAACAGGTTTCGGTGCAGGCTAAGACTGGGGAGAATAAGCTAGTGTTTTACTATGCAGAAAACCTAACCGAGGAACCTTTTGATGGTATGGCTATATACAACGTTACCCCGCATAAAGCAGGTAAATATTTTAATAAAGTGCATTGTTTTTGCTTTGAGAGACAGACTTTAAAGCCAAAAGAGCAGGTAATTATGCCTGTTTCTTTTTTTATAGATCCAGACATTGAAACAGATCGAGAGACAAAAAGAATTAACACTATAACTCTTTCATATACTTTTTTTAAATATCAAGATTAGCTGCGAGGGAGGTGTACTCTGTTGGCATCAGGTGAGACTTTTGCCGGCCCTTTTACGTCTTCTATGTTTATTTCGCCTAGGTTTGCTACTGTCTCTTCTGTTCCTGCTTCAAATTCTTCTCTCGCCTGTTCTATGATATCAGCTAATTTATAAGTTCTGCATTCCTTGTCCATCTTGCTTGCCATTTCTTGTGCCGTTGAATAAGGCATGATTATTGTTAGCCTACAAAGGAATGCATCCTCGGCTGTGCCAGGCTTGCTCATCACCACTGCATCTACCGGTATAAGGGAAGTTTGCTGCTGCTTTGACTTGCCGACAAGCCCCATTGTTTCTACAAGAGACTTGAGCGGTGATTTTGCGATAACTTTTTCAGTTACCGGTAGACATTTTTCCCAATGTGTCTCTCCTATGAAGTTCTTGAGCAAACTAGATAATTCTTCGTTTAAAAATAATTCATTTTTTTTATTTCTTTTTAAGAGCGCCGGCGGCAAAAAGAATTTAGTTTGCAACTCAAAAAGAATTTCTTGCTGACTTAGTTTTTGTGCCGTGTAGAAACGGATAGCATTTGCCGCTGCTTGTTTTTCGCTATTTATCAAGCTCTCTATTATATTTCTTGGTTTATGCAAGACTTCGAAAGAAGCTGCAGCAAACATTTTGGCCGTAGGGCTTTGGCCGGCACTATCCTGCTTGGGAAATAGCGAGTTAACCAGGTAATAAAGCAGTATGAGCGGGAATAGCAGGATTGTTAATATTATAAGTACGGGAGTTAATAATACTTTAAGTATTCTCTCTAATATGTTTGATTGGCTCCAGCCTTGGGTTAATATTGAGCCGAGCAGCCTTAATGGAGTTTTTATAATGGTCCAAAGGGCGCTACTGGCATTTTTGGGTGTTGCTGCACTTCTTGGATCAATTTTTGGTTGTGCATTGCCGCCTAGCTCAACCTTAAAGGTTACGTTATCTATACGTCCCACTTCTGTAAGCGCTGATTTTGGCATCTTGTTTCTGGGGTAATGTTTAGGTTATTTATATATTAACAATTTTTACAGTTTTTTCAACTGTTTTGCTTATTTTGTTATTCTGTGTGTTTATATCTCAGATGCTTTCTAATTAATAAATTAACTTTTGCCTTATTTTGTATGTGTGGTGCATGGCTACAGTCTTTGAATATGTACAGATTGCTATTTGGTATGAGCTTGTTT
>BLZN01000011.1 GCA_014132315.1 Rickettsiales bacterium
TTTGGGATAGCGCTATGTTCTTTTTCAGCCATAAAGCTCTGGTGAAAAAAATAGATGCAACACTGTATCAGGAATATCCGCCTGATTATTTCACGCAAGAACAAATAGAAAACAGTGATATAAAAATATGGGCAAAAGAAAACTATGAATACGCACCATTTATTTATAGCATTAAGCAGGATGAGGGGCTGCCTGAGGATTATGAAAACAAAGCAAGGATGATCGCAAAAGAAAGATCAGCACTTGCGGCTTATAGGCTAGCTAATCTAATGACTGGAATGATCTCCAAATTAGATAGCTGAATTGGGGCTCAAGATGTCTGCGCTGCTTGCTCAATGAAGATAAGAAATTCAGGAGAAATTCGAAAAAAGATCTCTTAGGTGTTCGGGCTCATAAAACTCCGTCTAAGCAAGACAGATTCTGACATTTTATAAGAGCCCATCCTAGAAAAAGCAAGACCGGCAAATGAGAAGTAGCGCACCCTGGAGGATTCGAACCCCCGACCTTCTGATCCGTAGTCAAACGCTCTATCCAGCTGAGCTAAGGGTGCAAATTTTGCAAATGTTATCACCTTCTTGTCTGTAGCGCAAATCATTATGCAGATCTTCACGCCAATTATCTTTTAGATGGCGTTTAAAGTCTGGTGTGCAAGCTCGGTAATAGAAACATGTCCTTTGCCGTT
>BLZN01000012.1 GCA_014132315.1 Rickettsiales bacterium
CAATCGCGGTCCGGTAAATTTGGCAATTTGCCCGCGCATTTGGCAAGATTGGCCTCAGAGGATATTTCGCGAAGTCAGGAGTGTCTAGCAGAGGTTGGCATTGCAGGCTATGAATACAATTCCCAACGTCTGTAGCTGCTGGATCGGACAGCAGGGGCGCTTTTTCAGAGCATGGGCTCAGATGGAGATTCTTAGCGATTTATCAATCTGGTGAGAGCAAGTTCTGCTGTAATTTATAGCTAAGCTGGAAGTAACAGAAAGCCCTTTTGGCATTTTTTCTATTGAATCAACATTAATTCTTCTAACATACCGGATTATTTATATAGCCTTGCGGTGTTGATGAGAGACCAGCAGAACGATAATTCTTCAAGCAATTAAAATATTATTTTTATATTAGACTGAGTTAATACTATTCACTAACATAAGGCTAATGTTACAATAAAACTAATTAAATAATAAATAAGAATTGATTATGCCATATAAAAATCCGATCCTAGTAGCAGAGTTGAAGCTGCTGCAGCGCAACAATATACTAACCCTTTTGTTTTTTATCCTGTGTGTTGTGCTATTTATGAATCGGGCTCATCAATGGTGCAATTAGACAAATTACCAGTGTCGAGCATACAGCTTAGTCCGCGTTATGTCATATTAACTCTGAGCCAGTCTCTTGATTCTTTGACTACTGAGCAACAAAATCAACATGCACTTCTTAAGGAGCGTGCCTCGGTATGTTCCGAGTTTATTGTGCTAAATACTCAAGAGGCAATTAAAATGTTAACTGAAAACAAAGATAATGACGCATTAAGAGCACTGAGTGATTGTATAGATCGCAGCTTATTGATAGATAGTTTCAATTGCGAAAAACAGGGGCGCTCTCAGGCCCGGTGACATTGGATGTTTATGTCAAAAGTGCGAATGGTACATATAAAGTTTTAGACTTCAGCAATACCCAAGAAAATGAGGAACATACGAGATATGTCTATGACTTTTCCAAGATCACAATTGATCCAGCGCAAGCACATCCAAAACTGGGATGCATTGCTGCGAAAAAACGCTCGCCTATCGAAAATTTTGATATATTGCATGTAGATGAAATTGACCATCTATTTGTTGGATCTGATTTGTCTGCGCAACAGCAATTTCAGCAAGATTGCCATGAGGCTCTAAAAGTATTACAAGAGACTAAATGCCCTGTAGAGATAGATAGTTAGCTATAAGCTCTTTGAGCCTAGAAAGATCCGCTTTTTCTGGTGATAAGCATTTTCTTAATTTCTGCTATGGCTTTGGCTGGATTGAGGTTTTTAGGGCAGCATTTGACGCAATTCATGATGGTGTGACATCTATAGAGCTTGAATGCATCTTCTAGATCGTCCAGGCGCTCGCCTGTTGCTTCGTCCCTGCTGTCTGCCAGCCATCTATAGGCCTGCAGCAGGGTGGCGGGACCTAGGTATTTTTCTCCGTTCCACCAGTAGCTTGGGCAGCTCGTTGAGCAGCAGGCGCATAATATGCATTCATAAAGGCCGTCGAGCTTTTTCCTTTCTTCTGGGCTTTGGGTGTGCGTTGCGTCGGCTTGCCCTGACTTAGCAGACTGCAGCCAGGGCTTGATTGATGCATATTGCGCATAGAATTGGCTCAAATCTGGAACCAGATCTTTGATCACTGGCAGGTGCGGCAGTGGATAGATTTTGATCACTGATTTGTGTTTGATTACGTCTTTTATTGGGCATGTGCAGGCTAGGGTGTTCACTCCTTGTATGTTCATTGCACAGGAGCCGCAGATTCCTTCTCTGCATGACCTGCGGAAAGTCAGGGTTGAATCAACTTCATCTTTGATTTTGATCAAGCCATCCAACACCATCAATCCGCATTCTTCTATTGGAAGCTCATATTTATCTATTCTAGGGTTTTCTTTGGTTTCTGGATCCCAACGATATATCATGAGTGTTACTGTTTTGGTAGATTTGCTTTCTAGCTTATAATGTTTTCCATTGGGATTGACTTTTGAGTTTTTAGGTAAAGGTAGATTGAGCATAAATATTTACTTCTAATTTTACAGTGATTATATGGTTGCTTTGATATATTTGTCAAACTACTAGGTCTGTTAAGCAAACTGTAACTTTTGTAAAATAAAATCTCACCCTGTTATTTTATTATTCTACTATTTAAGGATATTATGGAAATAAAGCCACCTAAAGCAATATTGTTTGATTGGAACAATACGCTTACTAAGGCCTCTGAGCGTATCCACAGAGCACGAAGACTTGCCTTCTCCGGTGATGCCTATTCTGATTTATCAAGCTGCGCAATCTCAGGTGCAGAGCCGTTGCTTGATTTTCTGCAGAGCAAATCTATATATATTGCTCTGGTGAGCAATGAGCATGGCGATAGCCTGCGCGAAGAGGTGCAGAGTATGCACTGGGAAAAATATTTCAGCAGGGTTGTGGGTGCGGGCGATGCGGCGGAGAGCAAACCCTCTGCTGCGCCCGTTAAATTGGCCCTTGAAGACAGTGGAATCAGCCCAGGAGAGGAGGTATGGTTCGTGGGGGATTCTGCTATAGATATGGAATGTGCGCATAATAGCCATCTTACTTCTGTGCTTTATGGCCCCGAGAGTCCTGAGCTATTTATACATTCTATGTCTTATAGGCCGCATTTACACATTACAGACTACGCGGGGATGATTGATTTATTAAAGCGATTATAAGATTTTAAGCAAATTGATGGACTATTTAATATTTTTCTTATTTTTTTATTTAGGCTGTGCGTCTGGCAGCCTTGTCCCTACGGTGGTGACGATCGAAGGGCAATATTTAACTTGCGAAAGCTTCTGTTGTGCTTGGTGCAAAAGGAGGTTCAATGCAATATATTTCATTCCTCTGGCGTTGATTTTTTGTCGCAGATGCAGCCATTGCATGCAGCGGATGCCCCTTCAGTGCATAGCGGTGCAGATCCTGACCGGTCTGGCCTTTGTTTTGATTTATAGAAATTATGGAGTCAATATCCCTGCTTTTTTGCTCATGTTGCTTGCGGTTTGCTTGATCATCATGAGTTTTATTGATCTTAAATGTCGTGCGGTGCCTGATTTATTGCAGCTAGTAGTAGCCATAATTGGAGCATTATACGCTATTTTGAGCGGTGCTATGTGGCGTTTTTTAAATGTATTCTTGGTATTCTTGGTTTTTATTGCTGTTTCTTATCTTTTTAAGAAGCTATATAAAAAGGAGGGGATTGGGATGGGCGATGTTATGCTTCTGGGTGCGTCCAATTTTTTTTTGACTTGACATGTCTGTCAGCA
Source organism: Rickettsiales bacterium (assembly GCA_014132315.1). Classification (GTDB taxonomy): domain Bacteria; phylum Pseudomonadota; class Alphaproteobacteria; order Rickettsiales; family BLZN01; genus BLZN01. Next base: position 3,296 of record BLZN01000012.1, read on the forward strand.
TTGCTATTTTTTTCCGGTTTGTTTGGGCTGTTAAGTGGAATATTATGGCGTTTTATGTACAAAGAGCAGCATTTTCCTTTTCTGCCCGCGATCTCTGCTGCGATCCTGATAATACTATTCTTGCCAGATTTGTGCAGCTTTTTTGTATTTTAAACTATTTTTAATCCGTATTTGCTATTCCAAGTTGTATCAATACTTATATTCATGTATATGAAAAAATCCATAAGATTCATACTTATTATTTTATGCGTGTTTTTGCTTGAATCTTTTAAGTCGCACAAAATGTCAAAAAGTATGGATATCCAATCAGAAGGCACGACTCCAAGCGAGCAGTGGGACTATATGAATAAAAAAGACAAGGGTTTGCTTCTGGGTCGTAGATTTCATAGCAAAAAACACGCAGAATTTCGCATGAATGCTCTAAGCAAGCAGAGGCAACAGGCCCTATCTGAGGATCAGGCACAAAATCAGCATCCTTTGCCACTACCATTAGATGCACAAAGTGATCATGGGCAAATAGCGGAGATAGATGCGGAGGTGGATGTAGATATAGATAATGCGGTAGGATTGCCCATGGCTATGCCAGAAGTTTTGTTGCCAAATGACAATTTTGGAACTGAAAAGCTCATTTCTCTCTCTTTGAGTGAAAGTACTCTGGTTAGAGATGTTATGCTAGAGATTGCCCGTCTTGCTGACTTAAACATATTTATTGATCCAGAGATAGATAGCTCCGTGTTGCTGCAGATGAAAGATCGCCCATTGGATGAGGTTATACGGGCGATCTCAGAGACCGCTCATCTGCGTTATTCAATAAACAATGAGATAATCTATGTTGAAAAAGATACACCGACATCTAAGCATTATTTTGTTGATTTTTTAAACATAACTCGCTCTACAAAAGGAAGCTTTGATATAAGCACGAAGGTGCTAAGCGGCGGCGGCGGCGGCGGTGGCGAAGGAGGCATAAGCAGCGGCTCTGAGAGCGCTATTTCTGCTGAGTATAAGGGCAATTTATGGGAATCTTTAGAGCAAAATCTCAAGCTGATTTTTGACAAAGCTACTTCCGGTGAAGATGAATACTACGCAATTAACAAAGAAGCTGGGGTGATCACTGTGCGTGCCCGTGATTGCCTGCAAAAGTGTGTGCAAGATTATTTGGACAAAGTTAGGCTTATTTCTTCTGCCCAGGTGTTGATTGAGGCTAAGATTGTGGAAGTTTCTTTAAGTGATGAATTCAGAGCAGGGGTGAACTGGTCCTATACTGCCACTCAGCCTTCAGGTGCTGAAGCCAAAACAACAGTGGAAATGAGCAACAAACCTAAATTGGGCACTCAGAAAGCTAGTAATTTTAATTTTAAGTTAAAGCCGGTGCTGAGCGGTGGCACGTTGGAGATGGGCTTAGATCTTTTGGCTGAGTTTGGCAAGGTCAAGACAATATCGAGTCCGCGTTTGCACGCAATTAATAATCAGCAAGCGGTGCTTACTTTTGCTAAAAACCATGTTTATTTCAAGTTAGACATCAAAGAGGAAAGCACTACTAAAGATTCTAGTTCAGTCACCAAAAAGGATGTAACTGTCAACAGCACGCCCAATACTGTGCCTATTGGGGCAATATTGATGATACAGCCTAGTATTAATCTTGAGACGCAGGAAGTTACTTTAAGCGTCAGACCGACTCTTTCCCGCATTACTCAACAGGTGTCTGATCCGGCAGTGGAATATATAGTTGCCACAAAAGATAAGAAGATTTCAAGCTTATTTCCCGTGGTTGAGGTCAGAGAGCTGGATTCGATGCTAAAAATAAGAAGCGGAGATGTGATGCTTATAGGTGGCTTGATTGAGCACAGAGATGAGCAATTTGAAGCAGGGATACCTATTCTTAAAGATTTTCCATTGTTTGGCAATTTATTTAAAGTCAGACAGAGGATCGGCAGAGCCGTCGAAACTGTAATCTTATTGAAAGCCACTATTATCTCTCCTTCTGGTAGTGGAGTTGAAGTTTATAGTGATTACAAGTTTTTGTAGATATCGGTTGTAGGTTGCTATGCCCCTATATTCATATAGTTTTAATAATTTTTCAGGTTGTAGCTAAGAGGGGCAGGCGCCACGCTTGCTTCCCTCTTCGAATTTTTGTTTATTATTGTTTTGATTTTATATATAGATATATACTTAATATTGTTTTTAGTATTTAGCATTATTTATATAAGTTATGCAGGATGCTAGCAGATATCAAGAGATCTGTAGATGAAAAATAAGTGATCTTTGATATTTTGTGACCCACTAAATATCAACATAGCTGAGCTAGGAATTTTGCCTCATGTACTTTTTCATATCCTATCTCATTTATTTGTTTCTTTGTGAATTTGTCTGCCTGTTGCATATAATTTTGATATTTTTGTGAGACATAAATTAAGTTGTGATATTAGCAATAAAAAGCATGGATTATGGTCTGCTAAGAGTTATATATTATATTAATAGTTAGCATTTATGAGGCATATGACTATTTTAATATATTTATTCAGGTGGATTGCATTATTATTTACAGCTTATTTGTTGTTCTTGGTTGGATCAATTTTTTTAAAAATAATACTCGGGGTCTTAGCGGTGTTTTTGTTGGTTGCTTTTTATAAGGCAAATAAGGCAAATCAGGATAAGCTGGTTGATGTGGAATATATTGAAATCGACAAAGATGATAGATAGACAGCTACATGATTTGCTTAACAGCTGGGCGGATTTTCTATCCAAAAAAAACCTGGCGACAAATACTTCGCTGTCTTATCTTAGAGATTTAGAGGGTTTTTTGAGTTTTCTAGCTGGTTATAAATCTTGCATAATTAGCGTTGCCGAGATCAAGCAGCTGTCAATACAAGATTTTCGTGCCTGGCTTGCATGTCGTAATAACTCGAGCATGGCTTCGCGGTCAAATGCCCGGGCAATATCAGCCCTGCGGAATTTTTTTAAATATCTGGCTGATTATCAGAATATTGACAATGCAGCGATATTTAATCTTAGTTTTCCTAGGCTCAGAAAATTAGTGCCACATCCCATTTCCAAGCAAGACGCTGCCAAAGCGACTAGAGAAATCGCTAATTTTGCCGGCAGTTCTTGGGTTGGAGCCAGGGACCTGTCGATCTTGATGTTGCTTTATGGCTGTGGTTTGCGCATCAGCGAGGCCTTGTCTTTGAGACGAAGGGACATTATTCATAATGCTGATGGGGATAATAATATAAGGGTTTTTGGCAAAGGCAGCAAAGAGCGCATCGTACCGCTATTGCCTGAGGTCGGGTGCGCAATACTTAATTATCTCGCAAAATGCCCATATCAGGCCACTGAAGAGCAGCCCATTTTTTTCGGAGAGCGCGGTAAGGCCCTATGCAGAACTTATTTTGCTAAACGTTTGCGTCTTTTTAGGAGGATATTTGGCTTGCCAGAGGCGCTGACTGCCCATTCTATGCGCCATAGTTTTGCTACTCATTTGCTTTCTGCAGGAGTTGACATAAGGTTCTTGCAGGAGCTTCTGGGGCATTCTGATCTTGCAAGTACCCAAATATATACTAAGGTTGAAAATCAATACTTGCTAAATTCATATTTGAGTAGTCATCCACGTAAATAAATTTTATGTCTATACTACCAAAGTTTTATTATTAAATTGCTGAATATAAGTATTTATCTAGCTTCTTAATCATAAATACTATATTATTGGGTATAGTATTTATCTATAACTTGGAGGCAAGATGCCACAAATACAAGATGCTAATGCTGCTCCTGCTTTAGACTCAAAACGGTTTAAACCATTCAAATTTATGCCGGTATTTTCTGCTATTGATGACCAGCAAGTCCCGGATATTATTTATGACCCCAAATACTGCGCATTCTGGATAGATAAAGAAACAATAGTGCCGCAGAATATTCTTCAAGAAATCACAAAACATTCTCTCAAAACAAAGAATGAAGCTTCTAGTTCCTTGCGCATGTTCGTAATGTCTATTGAAAAGCTTATTGATTTATTTTATACAGACGATCTTGCTGAGGCAGGATGGTCAACTGCTCAACATATCAGTGTCTTAGAGAGCATAAAGAGTTGTGCGATTGAGAAGTTAATTTCACGTAACAGTGAGGTTGCTCATAATAAACAAAAATCGCCGTTTAACAATCAAGAGATAATGGAGCTAAAAAAAGATAATGTGCGCAGCAACTGTCCGGCTGCTGTTTTTATAGAAGCAAATCAGGACAATCTACGAGATAGAGGAAATTTTTATGAGTTTGTGCATATGCACTTTGCTCACCCAGATTGCCATGTAAATTTACATTTATTCTCTAATCAAGAAGAGACTGATCCCACTAGAAAGATGCATATTGTTTCAATGTCTGAAGATCATGAGAAGCAGGTAAAAGAAATACAAACGAAATGCAATGATACGCTTAGCAATATCCGGACATACTATCTCTCTCAGTTGGACGCGCTAGGGCCCTCTGATTCTGAATCCTGCACTCCTGATGCTAAATATAATGAAACACATAAAAGGCAACCTTCTTTTTAAAGCAGATACTGTATCCTGAGTTTTCAGGACACAGATTATACGCTGCCATATGAAGGTTGCTGCTTCTGGTTCGTTCATTTTTTGCTCACGAATTTAGATAAATTTGCATTTCTTTTGCGGCTGCCAAGACGGCTATTTTGCTGATTAATCTTAGCGCCTTTATCTGCTCGGTTGTTAAATTATCTGCCTTTTGCAGAGTTGCGCTAAGCGAGTTTAAATTTGCAAATTTATCGCGCCTATCATTTGCTCTATACAGGCAGCTAACCAGTTCATTGTTGATTAGGCAGCTAACCAGCTCTGCTGGGGCTTTGCCGATCCTGTCAATAGTAGGAATCCCCTCTTGTATTATCACTGAATCTACCGTGATATTGGCTTTAATCTTATGCATTTTATTGCGTATTTTTTTATTGATCGCCATTATTTCCTCGCCGGAGTTTGCGGTCATAATGCCCATCCCATATGTCCCGTTGTTGGGTTTGATGAAGACATAAGGCTCGCTTTTGATCTGGTGTTGCCTATATCTTTCTTTGATTTGCTCAATAGTTTTTTCGGCTATATCAGCGACTTGCTCTATCCCTTGTTTTTCCTTGAAGCTGACATTTGGGCACTCGTGGAAGATTGCGGATAAAAGCCAGGGGTCGAGCTCATGCATAAGGCAAAAATCTTGCAACACCAGATCATACATGGCAAAGTAGGTAGATTTGCTTCTTTGGAACCAGCCCAGTTTCGTTGGCGGAGTGATTGGCTGCTTTATGTTCCGTAATGTTTCCGGCATGCCTTGCGTCATGTCAGAGTTCATTATGATAACGTCTGGCGTGAAGCCTCTTGTTGTTTTGATGGTGCTGTCTTCTTTTATTAATGATCCAATTTTTATTGTGCCACCGTTTTTTAGCTTCAAGATTTTGCTCTGCGATTGACCGACCGCACCACATCTGGCTTCATATCCGGCCTCAGTAATCAGTTTTGCTAAGGTATGAATATTATCTAAATATTTTAAATTCCTAGTATAATTTTCTGATATTAATAGAATTTTTTTAGCATCGGGATATTGATGTTCTAAGAATTTTCTAATCTCAGCCGCTGCTCGTACCTGCGATTTTATGCCGATGTTATTGAATCCAGCCGGGAAAAAGTTAAAGTCCACTGGGGCTATTTTGTGGCCTGAGTATCTAATATCGATGGAATTATAAAATATTGGCTGGAGGGCTGATTGCTTCTCCTCAATCCATGCATCAATATCAGCACCTTTTTGGTTAATAGCGTCGAATATTCTAGCTATTATATTCATATGTTACCAACAGTATGGCTTCTAACTTTAAGTTTGGGTGGTTATGTGCCTGTGGAGCCAAAACCTTGCTCGTTTCTTTGAGATTCTGGCAAGGAGGCAACCTGCTTCCACCGAGGCCTGACTATAGGCGCGATGATCATCTGCGCGATGCGCATGCCGCATGTTATTTTAAAGCTTGATTTACCTAGATTTATCAGTATTATAGCAATTTCTCCTCTATAATCTGTATCTATAGTGCCAGGAGCGTTCAGCACGGTCACTTTATGTTTCAGCGCCAGCCCTGACCGAGGCCTGATCTGTGCTTCGAAATCTTCTGGTAGGGCGATGCTGATCCCAGTAGGGACCAGGGCATGCTCCCAGGGCTTTATGCTCAAGTTTTTCGCTGCTGTTAGGTCCATGCCGCAGCTATACGGGGTTGCATAGCTTGGTAGCGGCAGATCCTTTGCATACTCTAATTTTTTTATCGGTATTATCATGGTTTATGATGCTAGAATAACAGCTAAGAAACATACTCAAGGTGCGTGTTTAAGTCAATTTAAATTTTGTTTGTAATTTAAAAATTAGCTTTGTAATCTATTAATATGACATTTAAATTTATTTTTTAACAGCCTGTGAATGAAAAATCATGGCAGAGTGGCCAGTCGTGTGCACTTTGTTGAGCGCTGGCTAAACAAAGTAATAAATAAGTTAAGCGAGATTAATCTCAGCACAAAAATTTTGGCAATATTTGACTGGCTATATCACTTTATTTTGCTTTTGCCGATAGTGCTGGCTGTTTTGCTGATCCTCCTCCTCCCAGCTTTTTGCGCTGTTTTGCTGAGTGCATCTTTTCTATGGGCCTGCTATAAGGTAGTGACTTTCCAAGACTTGCTTTATGCATTTCCTAATCGACTCTCAAAATCTGAGATTCAAGGGAAAAATTTGGATGAGATTGTTGCGTATTCCCAAAATAAACTGGTTGCATCTATTGCAAAAAAGGTGGGCCCGGAGGAGGCGCAAAAGACGCATGAGGCGATGAGCCGCTTTGCTGAAGAGAATGTTGATGAGCTGTTCGAGCTAGAGCGGGTTAGGCTGCAGGATGGCGCTGAAATGCCCTGCCTGATCAACAAAGATTTTGATCCCGCGAAGCAGACCGTCATCATTATGCACGGCAACACAGGTAACATTTTTGATTATGCCAAGCCTGCTTGCAAGTTTAAGCGTTTGCTTGATCGCAATGTGATTTTGCCTGAATATGTCGGCTACGGGTTATTTGCAGGAAGTCCTAGTAAATTTGCTATAGAAAGCACCATGCAGGAGGCTTGCTGGTCGCTGATTAAGAAATACCAGATTGATACAAAAAAAATCACAGTTTTTGGTTATTCTTTGGGTAGTGGACCGTCTTTGTCCTTGGTTAAGGCGTTGAATCATCCAGATATTCGGGTGGTCAATATTGCGGGTATGTATACCGCCTATAAGTCTGCTCTGCGCTCTTATGTTTCTTTTAAAGATGGTGGTATTATCAGCAGTCTTGCTGATTTTTTTGGTTGGTTTGCTATACTTGGACGTTATGACTGGCGGCCGGCGGAGGATGCAAGCAGCATTGCTAATAAGATAATTTTGGTGCATGGCACTGATGATTCGCTACTAGTTTATGATAATTTTGTTAAATTTAGCAAAGATTTGTGTAAAAATGGTAACCTGGAACTTGCAGTCACGGTTTGTGGCGCGGGTCACGAATCAATAATTTATGAGTTATTTAAGCGGCAACTATATGAGTTAATTTTTAATCTTAAAATTGATAGCTACATTGAGGAAGATATTGAAGAAGCACCTTCTTCTTTGCCTGGGGGTACCTTTGATCATCTTATAATAACAACTTCGAGTAATATTATTCTGTCGAAGTTTGCCTTGGAGAGCAAAAAAATTTTTGTCTATAAAGTGTTAAGCAGCCAAGATGGTTCCATTGTTGATTCTTGGCTAAGCATAAAGGATATTATTGAGTTGGCAAATGTTTCAAAAGCATATAAATTTGAGCTAGTGGTTGATGATAAATTGAACGCTATGTCGCTGGATAGGCCACCGGAATGCGTCGGGCAGCTGAAAAACGAAAAGCTTGCCCATCGGGCTTAGCTGCATAGCTGTTTTCTATTTTTTAGTAAATTTATTAATATAATGATTTAGTAATAGTAATTTGCAGTTGGAGAATATTATGATTATGAAGGAGAAAAATGAGGCCGCTAAGCTTTACCTGGACAAAGATAGCAACGCCGCTGATCTGCCAATTTTGAGTGGTGCGGAGAATGAGCAGGTGGTAAATGTTGGTACGTTGCATAAACAGAAGGGCATCTTTACTTATGATCCCGGGTTTGTTTCCACTGCATCTTGCAAATCTGCGATTACTTTTATTGATGGTGAGCATGGAATTTTGAGATATAGGGGATATGAGATTGCTGAGCTCGCAGAGCATAGTGATTATCTTGAGGTGGTTTATTTGCTCCTGTATGGCGACCTGCCCAACCAGCAAAATAAAGCAAATTTTGTGCAGAAAATCAAGCAACATGCTAGCTTGGATCAGGATTTGACTGTCTTGCTGCGAGGATTCTCCCGCGCTGCTCACCCGATGCCAATGCTCTGTACTTTTATGTCTGCCCTTGCTGCGGCTCATCATGATTCTCTGGATCAGGATCTGCTGCCTTACAAACTGATTGCGATTATGCCTATTTTGACTGCAATAATATATCGGTATATAAGCGATCAGGAGTTGTTTGTTGAATATGATGCAGAGTCCAGATACTGTGCTAATTTTTTGCAGATGATGTTTCCAGGGCGCGAGCCGAGTCAGCAGGCTATAGATGCGATGGAGGAAATATTGATTCTGCATGCAGATCATGAGCAAAATGCCTCTACTGCTGCGGTGCGCCTGGTTACTTCCACTTTGGCAAATCCTTTTGTCTGTATCAATGCGGGTATTTCTGCTTTGTGGGGAAGCGCACATGGCGGCGCTAATGAGGCGGTTATGACGATGCTCAGAGAGATCGGCAATGCCGGCAATATTCCTAAATTTATCAGCAAAGCCAAGGATAAAAATGATCCTTTCAGACTGATGGGCTTTGGGCATAGGGTCTATAAAAATCATGATCCTAGGGCCGGAGTTTTGAGAAAATCTTGCCATAAATTATTAAAATCTTTAGGCGATATAAATAATCCGCTGTTTGAGGTTGCGATGCAGCTTGAAGAAATTGCCCTACAGGATGAATATTTTATTGAGCGCAAGCTATATCCAAACGTAGATTTTTATTCTGGCATAATATTAGAGGCCATCGGAATTCCACCGAGAATGTTTACGATGATTTTTGCCTTGTCCAGGGTTTCTGGCTGGGTGGCACAGCGACAGGAGATGGTGAATGATCCCGAGCAGAAGTTATGTCGCCCTAGGCAACTCTATGTAGGCCCCAAAGCCAGGAAGTTTGTGCCCATCTCAAGACGTTAATTTGTAGATAAAAATAGCATAGTATGCTAGATGAGAAAGGCTGATGCTAAATAAAAATAGTGTATATCTTACCGGGAAATATCCCGCCAGAATTTGCAGAATTGAGCCAGGAAAATAACTAAAACCGAGAGTAGTGAGCATAATCAGACTGATTGGGTTGGTATACTGACCATATTTTTTATATCCGCTCCTCAGCTTGTTTGTCTCGCTTGAGTTTCTGTAGTTGCTGGCAGATATCAGTATTTTGCCAAATAGATAATTAAAATTACTGCCCAGAACTGCACCAAATGCTGCGATGGTGAGCATTAAAGGTTTGTTATACTCACCAAAGATCAGCATCAAGTCAAGTGCCATCTCAAAATGGAGTGGCAGAATTAAAGTAGAAATAAAGCTATCAACGAATAACCAACTAAAAATCTCGGGCGTTTCCATACTGCACTATTATTCCTTGTTCCTTAGTGACGACCATCAATTCTTCTGATATTGCACTACTTAACTTTGTGCAACATCTTTCTGTTGCCTTTGGTTCTGTGCTTCGCTCAGTTAATTTCCCGCCTTTTGCTAGTTTATCCTTGGAAGAAGCACAAAGCTCATCCCCCCGGCATTCTGTCCAGTATTCAGCCTTTTTCTCTGGAGCTTTCTGCCTATCAAATTCTTGATCAGACGGCCCTTGAACTCCTGCGTTCATATTAGCTTCAATATTTTCCTTAGATTCATCATTAAAAGCACTCGGATCTAAGTTATATGCACAATATCCTGCATTTTTTAGTTTTGCTTCCTGCCAATACCACTGATTATCATCTAATCTTCTACTCTCTTTATGATGCATCTTTGAAATGCTATTAGCAATAGTATGAGCAGCATCTTCTAATTCCTTCTTGTCTTGTGCGTTAAGGTGGGCTGAATGAATTTTTAAATAATCATGCAATCCTTGATCAGTGATCAATATTGCTTTTTTTTCATGAAGCTCCGATTCGGGCACTTGTACCCCTGTAATGTCTTGAAGAAAATAAAGCATAATATCTTTTAAGAGGCCTTCACTTAGTTTTGCAATATCATCATGCGACAGCTTCAATATATCCTCTTCTTTATTAGAAGATATATTTTCTGGAGGTATATTCCTGTCTTGTTGCGATCTGTCTTCTAAGAACATAGTAGAGAGAATACAACTGTCTTTCTCAACAAGCTTGCGAAACTCTCTAATCTCAGCCTCTATGTTCCTTCGTGGCGTTGGCGTCTCTGAACGTTTAGCCCCTAGCTGTGTAGAAGAGGCTGTGCTAGGCTGCTGCTTTGCTGTCTTATCCATATCATCACCCATCTTCCTAAGCGCTAATCCCAAATGCTTTGTGCCTACTAGCTGATCACCTTTCTT
>BLZN01000013.1 GCA_014132315.1 Rickettsiales bacterium
AATCTATATAATATAATTATAGATGTTTTAAGAGGTATAATTATGAGCGATAAATATAAACACTACCAAACAGGAGAAGGTTTTTTTGTTGAAAATCCAGACAGCCTTGACTGGCATATTGTTCAAAGGGCGCAAGAATTTAGCATTAATGTTTATGAAAATGGTGCAAGTGTCGGTGGTGCAATATCCTTGGTACTGGATGATAATCAAGATGTCACAGGAGAAGGCATAATACACGACAATAATAGTGACCAAGATATATCTGTATATGTACAAGGGCACGTAGAATATTGTCCTGGAACTGTTATTATGCAGTGTTCTCAAGTTAGAAATGATCTTACAATATACAACAAAGACACTGACGCTGAAGTGTTGAAGCTCGGTAACGATGTTTGGGAGGCATTGCCGTTTCTTATTGATGCAAACTCATCTAAGTATGTTTATCTCTTTGGTGAATATCATGATCTAGATGGTAATGTCACAGGTGGAGTA
>BLZN01000014.1 GCA_014132315.1 Rickettsiales bacterium
TATTTTTCTTGGTGTTTCCCAGTTTTCACAATGTCTCGGATTTTTTTGCATATCCTTTGTTCGCGCGCTATTTTGTCAATACTGCCTTGTTGATGCTAGGCACAGGAATAATCACCTGCATAGTTGGAGTCACTGCGGCCTGGCTGATAACTGCATATGACTTTGCAGGCAAAAAAACCCTAGAAGTCTTGCTGATGCTTCCTCTGGCGCTGCCGACTTATATCAGTGCCCTTACATATTCCAAGCTCCTTGAATTTTCCGGGCCCATACAAACCCTGCTGAGAAATATGTTTAGCTGGGGCAAAGAAGACTATTGGTTTTTGTCAATACAATCAATCAGCGGTGCCATTTTCATCACCAGCATCACATTCTATCCTTATGTCTATGCGCTAGCAAGGGTGAGCTTTGCCTCCATAGGAGGTGCAATCACGGTGAGCAGAGGACTTGGGCTCTCCACAACACAAATATTCTTCAAGCTGGCCATACCCTCAGCAAAACCAGCGATCATCGCAGGACTCTCAATAGTACTGATGGAAACTTTAGCTGATTTTGGCGCTGTAGATCAGCTGACGGTTGAAACATTTACCGTGGGTATTTATAGAATTTGGTATTCAGCGCAAGACTATATAGGTGCCGCAAAAATTTCATTGATAATACTCGTTTTCTCTGTTGCCTTGGTGGCGCTCGGCCGCTCTTCACAAGGCAAGGGCTCCTATGCATATAGCTATAAGCCCCACCGAGGCATTGCGGCAAGCCGAGGACAGACATTAGCCATTAATATATTTTGCTGGTTGGCAGCATTTCTGGGATATATTTTGCCGCTCATAACTCTGATTTGCTGGTCTCAAAACCATACAATCTACAGCAATAGATTAGCGAAACTATTTTCAAATAGCATATATATATCAATCATAGGATCCCTTTCTGCAATATCAGTGGCGCTAATTTTCGCCCACCTAGCAAAAAGGGAAAGAGGCAAGATAATGAATTCAATCCTCAGGTTATGCACCATGGGCTATGCAATTCCCGGGTCAGTGATCGCCATTAGCCTAGTGGCTGGTTTATGCAAAATAGATTATATATTCAACGCTGCAATGGAAAAAACCAAAATAACCGGTCAAAATCTGGCTCTAAATAGCACCCAGCTAGCATTAGTTTATGCCTATATATTTCGCTTTATGGCAGTTTCAATGGGCTCCATAGAGGCTGGATTAAGCAAAGTTACCTCTCAAATAGACTGGTTAGCACGCATCTACACACGCAACAGACTAGCTGGTCTTTTTGCGATCAAGGCCCCAATGATGATCAAAAGTATATTCATCGGCTTTTTGCTGGTATTTATAGAAATAATCAAGGAGCTCCCGATAACTTTGATTATCAGGCCTTTCAATTTTGAGACACTTGCGACTTATGCGCATACCCTGATCGAGGATGAAAGATATTTCGAGGCTTCACTGCCTGCTCTAGCAATTTCCTCAATCTGCATAATACCAATCGCAATGCTAATCAATAAATCTTTTAAATCTAGGGCTTATTGATATACTGAATTAATAAATAGTCTATAAGCATTAAATCAGCAGTAGAGCAATGAATCCCAGCATGCAAAATAATCCAGCCACTCTGCATCTTTATCTAATCTCTGACTCCTCAGCAGAGACGGTTAGTGCAGTCGCCAGAACAACCGTTGCGCAGCTCAAAGACGCAAAAATAGCCGAGCATGTCTGGCCCCTCACTAGAACACAAAAACAAATTGATGACATCCTAGAACAGGTGAGGCAAAATCCCGGAGTGGTGATGTGCACTATCTTTGAAGAAAAATTAGAGGGATATTTAATCAGCAGCTGCAACAAACTAAAAGTGCCCTGTCTGCCAATACTCTCAAGAATAGTTAAGGAGCTATCCTCATATTTCAATGTCGCTAGAAAAAATGAATCAGGCAAGCAATATAGCCTGGATGAGGAATATTTCGCCAGAATAGATGCGATCAACTACACGCTCGCACATGACGACTGCCAGTGCAGCGAAGATCTGAGCGGAGCAGACATTATCATCATAGGCGCCTCAAGAACCTCAAAATCACCCACAAGCATCTATCTGGCATATAGAGGGTATAAAGTCGCTAATATACCGTTCGTGCATAAGATAGATCTGCCAGAGAGCCTGTTTAAGGTTAAAGATAAGCTGATAGTGGGCCTCACCATAAACCCGGAGCGCCTAATACAAATACGCAGAAACAGGCTGCTCTCTATCAATGAAAATAACGAAACTGTCTATATTAATCAAGATTCTGTGAATGAGGAGCTGAGCGCCGCGAAAAAAACATTCCTGAGGAATAATTGGCCAACAATCGATGTCACTAAGCGCTCAGTAGAAGAAATAGCTGCGACTATTATAAGGCATTTTCATAAAAAAGGCAGGGTAATCAAAACGTAACCCTAAACAAACAAGATATTATTTGACCATAAGCAGCGCAACATGCTAAATTACTAACTAAAGCGCCACGAATTTAGCTACATGGAAGAGATTTTAGAAGAAACATCAGTAGACACCGAAGCAAAGCTGCTGCAGCTTTCTGTCCCCAAAGCTAGTCTGCTTAAAGCCCTGAGTAGGGCACAGGCAATTGTCGAGCGCAGACCAACAATAGCTATACTGTCACACATAAAATTAGTTGCAAAATTAAATGAGCTACAAATCACGGCCACTAATATGGACACCTCCACGGTTGAAAAAGTTATTGATGTTGCTTCTGCAGAAGATGGCCAAGTTACAGTAGCGGCACATACCTTGCATGAGATAATCAGAAAGCTTCCTGAAGATTCACAAATAACCCTGGCGCAAGACAAAAGCAGTGGCAATTTAAATTTGAATTCTGGCAGCTCGCATTTTTCTCTTGTCACGATCCCACCATCCCAGTTTCCGCAATCCCAGGAAGAGACCTTTGAAAGTAACTTTTTGTTATCCAAAGAGCAATGCCAGCTGCTGTTCGGCAAAGCATCACTTGCTATCTCAAGGGAAGAAACTCGCTATTACCTTTGCGGCTTATATCTGCATGCCTATAACAAAAAACTAAGAAGCGTTGCAACAGATGGTCACCGTCTGGTTCAGGCAGAAATTGACCTACCAGAAGAAGCAACCGATATGCACTCGGTGATAATCCCAAGAAAAACAGTAACAGAAGTAATCAAAATAATTAATGACGACATAGAAGATATAGAATTATCAATCTCAAAAAGCAAAATTCGCTTCACTGCCGGCAACCTGACTTTAACTTCCAAGCTTATAGATAGCACCTTTCCCGACTATACAAAAGTTATCCCGAAATCTACTGAAAACAACCCATTAACCGTTCAGGTAGCAAGCTTTAAAGATGCAATAGATAGGGTATCTTCGATATGCTCGGAAAAAACCCGAGCAATAAAACTGACTATAACAAACAATCTACTAACGCTATCTGCCAAATCAGACACCAGCAGCATTGCTAGAGAGGCAATCAAAATAGATTATATAGGCGAAGAAATGGAAATTGGCTTTAATGCAATTTATCTGCTAGATATATTAAGCAACATAGATGATGAGTTGGCGCATTGTGAATTTGGCAATAACAACAACCCTACGGTAATTAAAGACAAAAAAAACGACACAGTGCTATTTATAATTATGCCAATGCGCATGTAAATGCGAATTCAAAATCTATCGCTGATTAATTTCCGCAATCATTCCAAATTAAATATACCGGTCGGCGAGAAAAAATTTATTGTCATAACTGGCAGAAACGGCAGCGGTAAAACCAACATACTAGAGGCTATCTCGATTTTATATCCAGGTAGAGGGCTGCGCTCAGCAAAACTCACAGAAACCATAAGATGGGCAAGCGGGCAAGCGGATATCAAGGCAAGCCTGACCCATCAAGAAAGAATTATCGAAATCCAAGCTCGGATTGATTCTAAAAAAAGCATAGAAATAAATGGCCAGAAAGCAAAAAACCATCAAGAGCTGGCCAATACACTGAGCATAGTATGGTTCTCACCGCAAATATGCAGCCTTTTGATATCATCAAATATGGCTAGAATCAAATTTATAGATAGAATAGCCTATTCCATTAATGCAAACCATGCAAAATTAATAATAGAATACAAAAAAGCTATGCACACCCGCAATAAATTGCTAGCTAGGGACACGCAAGATGAGATATGGCTAAATAGCCTAGAACAAATAATTGCCCAGCACAGCATTGCTATTCATAATAATAGGCAACAAGTTATTAGCATATTAATGCAAATAAACCCAGCAAAAGCAAAAATTACCCTGCAAGGAAGAATAGCGGAGCTGGTTGCCGTAGAAAAAAATGCATCTAGTCTATTGCAGCAAAAACTCAAGGAATATAGAAAAATTGACAGCGCTTTGGGCTTTTCTCGAATAAGCATATATCAAAGTCCTATCAATATCATTAATTTAGAAAGTAATTCCGGACTCAATTTATGCTCAACCGGAGAACAAAAAAACCTAATCCTGTCTATCATTATAGCGCAGATACAGGCAAAGCAGACGCGGCATAGACCAATAATATTACTTGATGACCCTATGGAGCACCTAGACACACACAAGAAAGACAAGCTGCTTCTTGAGTTAGATCAACTTGACTGTCAAATCTGGATTGCCGATCATAACATTGACAATTATAGCAATATAGATGCACAAATAGTTGAAATTATCTAATAAAATATGATTGAATAACTTATTTATGTATCCTTTATATAGTTCGCAACACCACAGTTAGATCATCATCTTCATCATCTTGTCCATATCTGAAATCATCAGCATACATCTGAGCCACCAGCTCTCGCTCTGGAGTGTCATAAATAGAAATCCTAGGGGAAAGCTTTATTTCTTTGCCTCTTATCCTTTCGGCCGAAGCCCGAATGATCTATTCATATATCTCCAGAGTATACCCAGATTCTTCTGCAAATTTTTTCTTTTCAAGCTCATGTTTTGCCTTCTGTCTCATCTGCTTCGGTCTCTTTTTATCTTCTGACATTTTACTTCCCTCCTACAAAATATATTAATTCCTATATGTAGGATTTGAATCTATGGCGCAAGTGTTATTTTGCTTCTACAAACTCAACAATAGCCATAGGCGCACTATCCCCCTGCCTAAAGCCAGAGCGGATTATCCGCAAATAGCCGCCACTACGAGACTTATATCGCTCCGCCAAGACATGCATTAGCTTGCTCACAGCAGCCTTATCTGAAACTGAGCTAAGCAATCTCCTCCTAGCGGACAACGTTTGTTTTTTGCTGAAGGTCACCAGCTTTTCCACAAAAGGACGCAATTCTTTTGCTTTATACAAAGTAGTCCTTATCTGCTCATGCTTAATCATAGAAGCAGACATATTAGACAACATGGCCAATCTATGACTGCTCGTTCTATTCAACTTTCTCTTTCCCACTCTATGACGCACCACACCTCCTAATAACTATCCT
Source organism: Rickettsiales bacterium (assembly GCA_014132315.1). GTDB lineage: Bacteria > Pseudomonadota > Alphaproteobacteria > Rickettsiales > BLZN01 > BLZN01. The sequence goes on from BLZN01000014.1 coordinate 5,482, forward strand.
CATATTTCTTAAGCAGCTCTTCAATATCTGTAGGTGGCCAACCCGATATTTGCATACCAAAAGACAAACCCATAGAGGCCAAGGCTGCTTTGAGCTCATTCAAAGATTTTCTGCCAAAATTAGGCGTCTTGAGCATGTCACTCTCAGTTTTTTTCACCAAATCACCAACATAAATGATATTATCATTTTTTAAGCAATTTGAGGATCTGACTGATAACTCAAGGTCATCAATCTTACGCAATAAATTTTTATCAAACCTAAGCTCTTCTTCAGCTTCCGTCCGCTCCCCTTGCTGTGTTTTGCTATCTTCAAAGCCAATGAAAGGCTGAAACTGATCCTGCAGAATCCTTGCAGCCAGAGCCACAGCATGATCTGGGGTTATAGCGCCATCAGTTTCAACATTCATAATTAACTTATCATAGTCAGTGAACTGACCGACACGACTATTGCCAACTTCATAAGCAACATTTTTAACAGGACTAAACAACGAATCTACCGGGATCACGCCGATAGGCATATCATCAGAACGATTCTTCTCAGCAGGCGTAAAACCGCTACCATAACCAATAGTAAGGGATGCGTCAAATCTTATTCCATGATTAACAGTGCATATTACAAGATCTTTATTAATAACTTCAAGACCTTGCGGAATATCAATCATGCCCGCAGTTACAACACAAGGGCCTTCTACGGATAGATTAGCAGTTTTCTTAAGCGGCTTGTCAAGCGCCTTTATTCTAATCTCTTTGATGTTAAGGACAATGTCGGTAACATCTTCTCTGATACCATGTATAGAGGCAAACTCGTGCAATACACCCTCAATTTTAACTGCAGTAATTGCAACCCCTTGTAAAGAAGACAGCAGCACCCTTCTTAATGCATTACCCAAAGTAAGGCTATAGCCCTTTTCAAGAGGCTCCACTTTTACAACTACTCTATTAGGGTTGCCTTCATAAGGCTCTGTCTGAATTACCGAAGGCTTAATGATGCTATTCCAATTATCAGACAAACTTTTAGAGCTCACACTAAACCTCCCAATAAAATTCTGAACAAACTAAACTCTACGTCTTTTTCTAGGCCTGCAACCGTTATGAGGTATCAGGGCATCATATCTTATGGTTAATATCTCCAAACCTGCTCTTTGCAAAGCTTGCACAGAAGATTCCCTGCTAAGACCAGCCCCTCTAATAACAACATTAACTATCCTCATTCCATGTTCTTTAGCGATCTTTGCGGCATGAACAGCGGCAACTTGACCGGCATAAGGAGTAGATTTTCTGGAGCCTTTAAAGCCATGCATGCCAGTGGAAGACCATGCGATGACGTTACCCTGAATATCGGCTATAGTCACAATGCTATTGTTAAAAGTAGAAAGTATATAGGCTACTCCTACAGGGACATTTCTCTTAGTCTTTTTTTTAGCTTTACTTGTAGCTTTACTTGTCATTAATCAAAACCAGCCTAAATTTTCTTTCGTCTACCAAGAGCTCTTCTAGTTTTGGCATTATTTTGGGTTCCTTGCCCTCTAACCGGCATACCTCTTCTGTGGCGCAGTCCACGATAGCATCCAATATCCATCAGATGCTTGATTCTAAGCCTCACGGACCTACGTAAGTCACCCTCTACAATATAATTTTTTGATATAAAATTACTAATATTCTTAAAATTTTCCTCATTTAAATCACGCACTCTTGTTCTAGGATCCATGCCAACAGCGCTGCATATTTTTGCGGCCTTGTGTTTACCAATCCCATATATATAAGTAAGCGCTATCAAAATCGGTTTTGCATCTGGTATATTAACACCCGCAACAAATGCCATAAACTCACCATAAAGAACTATCTCATTATATAAAAATAACCATTCTAGTCAATAAACTTTGCTGACAATTCTCTCAATTTAACGATAATTTTATCAGCTATATCATCAATTCTCGTTTCGGCACAAACTTGATATAGCTCAACTCGAGGCCTGTAATACTCCAGCAACTCGTTAATTCTCAGCTGCTCTAGCTTCAGCCTGTGCTCTATAACCTCCAGGTTATCATCAGGGCGTTTACTAAGCTTGCCAGACCCACAATCAAAGCAGTCTACGCCAGCAACAGCCTCCTCATTTTGTGAGCTATAAATCGCACCGCAATTCGAGCAAACAAGTCTACTATTTAGTCTATCTATTATAATTTTATCTTCAAGCAAAAATTGCACCACCAAATCAATAGAACCACCAAACCTAGCTACCAAACCATCCAAGGCCTCAGCCTGCTTCACGGTCCTTGGCAGGCCATCAAATATTAAGTGATCTTTGCTGCTGGCAAAACCAGCAATTTTCTGCTCAACCAAGTCTAGCACCACATCATCTGGAACTAGCTCTCCTTTGTTTATTAATTCATTAAGATATTTAGCAGTGTCATCATCAGATTTTGCAATACTTCTGAAAATATCACCAGTAGAAATTAGGTTCGCGTTATATCTGCGCTGCAAAATCCTAGATTGTGTGCCTTTGCCAGAGCCAGGCAGCCCTAAAAATACAATATTCATCCCGCTCTGCTTCTAACCCCCGCTTTCTTAACCAGCGAACCATAACGATAAGAAAATAAATGAGTCTGCACCTGAGATATAATATCTATCACCACTCCTACGGCAATTAGCAGGCTGGTGCCGCCCATAGCAAAGGGTATGGCATAGACACTCCTTATAACCTCAGCCACAATGCACACAAACACCACATATGCAGAACCCAGAACAGTCAATCTGCTGACAATGTAATTAAGATAAGTAGCAGTATTTTTGCCAGGTCTTTTGCCAAGAATAATCCCTCCGTTTTTCTTTAAAGAATCCGCCAGTTCATCTGCATTAAACACAATGGAAGTGTAAAAGAAGCAGAAAAATACTATGAGCAAAGAGTATAACACAAGATACAGCAGCTTGCCCGGAGATAAGTAAAACACAATCAAATTTGCTATATCATCATTGTTGATAAAATTAACTACAGTCATAGGCATAAGCAGCAGGGTGCTCGCGAATATTGCGGGTATTACCCCGGCAGTATTAATTTTTAAAGGTATATGAGAAAAATCGCGATCAAATAATTTACGACCAACCTGCCTCTTTGGGTACTGCACCGGAACGTGCCTGTAAGACTTCTCAACAAAAACTATTAAAAAAACCACCGCGCACACAAAAAGCAGAATAAATAATAGGACAAATCCAGAAATTGTGCCGACCTTATTCAAATAAAATATAGAAGCAAAGGAATTCGGCAGCTCGGACACAATGCTAGTAAATACAATTAATGAAACGCCATTTCCTATGCCATTGCTAGTGATAATATCCCCCAGCCAAAGCAATAAAAAGGTCCCTGCGGTAAGTGTGAGCACAACCATCACCTTCAGCAAGATTCCAGAAAAAACTAAATCCAGACCATTCTTGGCATGCATAGATTCCACGTTGCTAGCTATCAAGGAGCCATGCAACAAGCAGAATACAATCGTGGCATATCTTGTATATAGGTTTATCTTATCACGTCCAGCGCTACCTTCTTTTTTTAGTGCCTCAATGCCAGAAAAGGCAGCCAAGAGCAGCTGCATAACAATAGATGCAACAATATAAGGCATAACATTCAGTGCAAATATGGTCATCCTGCCCAAAGCACCGCCAGAAAAAACATTCAGCATCCCCAAAAAACCCGAGAAACCCTGGGAGGAGAATTTTGTTAATGCTTGCGGGTTTACCCCAGGCAGCGGCACATACGTACCAAATCTATAGACAAACAAGACTAATATGGTAACTAAAAATTTGTTCTTTAGCTCAATTAAACTGCTTAAACCTGCAGTTCCGGATTTTTGAGCAAACAAGCTGCTGTAAGTTGTGTTCATAAGCAATAATATAAACCCTATACAATCTCAACAGTAGCTTTGATTTTGCTCAAAAAGCTACTAGCAGATCTAGAGATTGCATTGACCCTGAAATGCAAAGGCACTGCCAATTCTCCTTTGGCTAACAGCTTAACTGATCTGGATGATATACGCACCAAACCATAACGCTTCAATTTGTCTATATCTAGTGAATCATTGGCGCTAACCAAGCCTCTATTTACAAGGCGCTGAACATCGACAAAGTTCACTATGGATATATAGTCTTTTTTGCTGACAAAGCCTCTTTTTGGCAGTCTACGCATCAATGTCATCTGACCGCCCTCAAAGGCCTTTAAGGAAACACCAGAACGTGAGCATTGACCCTTGTGGCCCTTGCCGCAAGTTTTTCCTTTGCCCGAGCCAATACCTCTACCTACTCTTTTTTTTCTTTTGCTATTTAAGGACATATGCAAACCTAACCAGCAGAATTAGAAAGAACGTTCCTCACTTCAATAATCTCTCCTATCTTTTTACCCCTAATGCTAGCAATTTGTCTAGGAGATCTAGTCTTTAATAGCGCATCAAAAGTAGCCCTCACCATACTATGCGCATTTGAAGAGCGAATAGATTTGGCAACTACATCATGCACCCCCAGACACTCAAAAACTGCTCGCATTGCCCCACCTGCAATCACTCCTTTGCCCAGCGGCGCAGGACGCAAAAATACACGACCGGCACCAGATTTGCCATATGATTCATGATGTAGAGTTCTTTTTTCACGTAAAGGTATCCTTATAACATTTTTTCTGGCCTGTCTGGTAGCTTTGGTTTTGGCTTCCATCACATCTTTGGCCTTACCGGTGCCATAACCCACCAAGCCTTTGCCATCTCCGGCCACAACCATCACAGAAAAGCCAAAGGTTGTACCCCCCTGTACAACTTTGGCGACTCTTCTGACCGAAACAACCGATTCAACCACATCCCCAGATAGAGCATCATGTGCTTTTATATTTGTAATTTTTGTCATAAGCATACCTAAAAAATAAGACCTGCACCCCGCATAGACTCAGATAAACTCTCTATCACACCTTTATATGCATAACCGCCTTTATCAAAGATCAAGTTATCCTTGATGCCAGTAGCCAGCAGCTTTTTTGCAAAAAACTCGCCCAAATGCTTCGCGGCCTCCTTATTCTTTCTATTAAACTTTCCCTTAAAGAATTCATTAAAGTCAGAGCTAAGAGTAGATTTGGCAAAAAGCGTATGACCCTTTGTATCATCTATAAGCTGCACATATAAATATCGGTTAGATTTGGCGCAGGAAATGCGCAACCTACCAGTGCTATTGCGTTTGCTTAGCCTATAACGTGATCTAACTTGGCGTCTTGAAAAAAGAGTTAATTTTCTACTTTTCATAAGCCTACTTACGTTTCCCCTGCTTGCGTAATATATACATCCCCTGATAGCTAATGCCACTAGCCTTATAAGGCTCTGGTCTTTTCAGATCAAATAATTTTGCTGCAAACATACCAACTTTTTGCTTGTCAATGCCCGTTATAGCTATTGTTTCTTTTTGGCATGTCACAGAGATACCATCTGGTATTTTTAAAATCACTTCATGGCTCAAGCCCAAAGACAAAATAAGAAATCCAAACTTACTATTAACATTAGCTCGATAGCCAACCCCATTTATCTCCAACACCTTGCAATAACCCTGGGTGATACCTATTATCATATTATTGATATTGCTTCTGTATAATCCACAGAGGCTTCTTGCCTTTTTGGAGTCATTAGCGGGCTTCAAAAAAAGCTTACCAGCTTCATAATTATAATTAATATATTGATTATTCAAAACACACTTAAGACTGCCCTTCGCGCCAGAAGCAGATATAACACTCTCTTTAATTTCTATGTTAACTGTCTCTGGAATAACAATTGGCTTGCTTGCAATTCTAGACATCTAAAAAACCCCACATAAAACCTCGCCGCCAACACCAAGCTTCCTGGCTGCTCTATCAGTAATAACACCCTTTGGCGTCGATAACACTATCATCCCCAGTCCATTTCTGAAGCCACAAATTTTACTCACTGAAGAGTAGACCCTACGTCCTGGCTTAGAAATCCTTACTATCTTGCTTATCGCAGCATCAGAGCCACTATATTTCAGAGATGCCCGTAAACCCTTGAATGAGAAATTTCTTTTGCTTTTAACAACAATCTCTTCAAAATCAACAATATACCCCTCATCTTTCAAAATTTTCAGCAATGCCAAGCCCATTTTAGAGTAGACTAAATCTACTTGCAACAAACGAGCCATCTGGCCATTTCTAATTCTAGTCACAGTATCACTAAAGGAATCAGAATAAGACATAATATTTTATAAACTCGCTTTTCTCAAACCAGGAATAAAACCAGTAGAACCAAAGCTACGCAACATTGTACGAGACATTTTAAATTTCCTATAATAGCCGCGTCCTCTGCCTGTAATTAGACATCTGTTTCTTACTCTAACAGGAGAAGAATCTCTTGGCAAGGCATCAAGTTTTATTTGTGCAACCAATCTCTGTTCAATTGCAATATCCTTGCTCATAATAATTTTTTTAAGCGCCCTGCGTTTCTGGCGATACTTCTTTACAAGCATAATACGTTTTAAGTTTCTCTGCACAACGCTCTTTTTTGCCATATTCTACTTACCTCGAAATGGAAAACCTAGTCCAGCCAAAAGAGCAAGGGCCTCTTGATCATTTTGCGCTGAAGTTACAATATTTATATCCATACCTATAATTTTGTCAATCTTTCCGTAGTTAATTTCAGGAAAAATTATGTGCTCCTTGATTCCAAGAGAATAATTGCCACGGGAATCAAAGCTCTTTGGGTTAAGTCCCCTAAAATCACGACTTCTAGGCAACGCAATATATAGTATCCTTTCTAAAAACTCATACATCTTTTTCTTGCGCAAAGTTACCTTGCAGCCTATAGGCATGCCGGCTCTTAACTTAAACCCTGCTATTGACTTGCGGGCTTTAGTAACAGCTGGCTTCTGCCCAGTGATTAAAGCTACATCTCTAATAACATTATCAAGGCCCTTGCTAGCCTCCACACTTAGACTAGTATTAACGCAAACTTTGGTCAGCTTTGGCACCTGCATAATGTTTTCATAACCAAAAGCGGCCTTCATATCATTTATTACTTTATCAGTATATAACTCCAGTAGCATCAATAAGCCTGTTAACCTACCTACTAAAAATACAAACTAATAAAT
>BLZN01000015.1 GCA_014132315.1 Rickettsiales bacterium
ATACAGAATTCTCATGCAGGCTGTGTGAATGATCGTGATTATGCCTATAAACAGAAACTGAATCACCAAATAGATTTATAAATTCCGGATGTTGGCTCACATTGGCAGGTTTTCCTTCGCAGCATATATGACGGTTCATGCATACGACATAATCCGATTTACGCATAACAACATGTAGATCATGCGAGGTCATTATTATGCCACAATTATATTGCCTTCGTATCTCATCTAGCAACTGATAAAATCTATCCTGGGAGTTTATATCCATTCCGCAAATCGGCTCATCCAGCAGCAGCAAATCAGGCTGCGCAGCCACCGCCCTAGCCAGCAGGACGAGCTTTAATTCTCCGGGGGACAAAACATGAATTTGTCTATTTAATAAATATTGAATATCTAGCTGCTGATACAGCATATCTAGCGATGATGTGGCTCTGCCTGTGAGTTTCAAAAATCCTTCCACAGTAAGAGGTATGCTTATATTAAATTTTGTCTCTTGTGGCATATAGCTAATAATCAGGTTTTGTTTTTTGTTGATTTTTCCATAATCTGGCTTAGCTATGCCTGAAAATAATTTAATCACCGAAGTTTTGCCGCAGCCGACCGGGCCGATAATGGTGATGATTTCTCCTTTATTTATAGCAAAGTTGAAGTCATAAACTGCTCTGTAAGCGCCATAATGTAGGCTAATATTTTTTGCTTCTATTAGGTGATTCATTTTAGAGCCTTATAAGTAAACAGAGTTTTAGGGCAATGCAAAGAATACATGTCAAGCTTGAATTGTTCAAGCTGAATTAGGCAGATTGATATCTAATGATATATACAT
>BLZN01000016.1 GCA_014132315.1 Rickettsiales bacterium
TGGATTTTTCTGATGAATCTTGTCCACTCTTCTGTTCATCATTGGATTTTTCTGAATTACTTAGATCATATGACTCTTGTCTTTTTTTGCGCCTTTTTCTCCTAGGTTTTTCCGATTCAATGCTTTCTAGCTCATGATCTCTGTTTTCACTTTGTGTTTCTTCTTCATCAGATCTTGCGTTTCTTGCGGCAGCTGCTTCGAATCTTTTTTTAATATATATACTAATACCAGTTGCAAACGCTAAGACTATCATTGTTACAGCAGGGATTACAATTTTGAGCAACACTAGATCCCAAATACTATCTTCCTCTTCCGGTGCTGTGGTTCCTCTCGGTCCTCCGGGCCTTCTCGGTCCTCCGGGCCTTCTCGGTCTTCTGGTGGAGAGCTCCATCCCGTCTGTAATATTCATGATAAATATATGATATTGATAATATTTTCATACCATAGTATATTATATGTATAATATACAACTTATAATTTTATATTGACGCTAACTTAATCAATAAAATTTTGGTTTTGGCGGGGGCAATAAGGAGAGGTATTTG
>BLZN01000017.1 GCA_014132315.1 Rickettsiales bacterium
GTATAATATCTATAAAGACAGGTCAATTTAGCAAAATGGTGCTAAATAAAATATTAATAATTATTTTGGCCGCTATTGTTGTTAATACCAGCATATTCGCAGAGTCCGGATTGGCCAAAGAAAAAAAAGTTGGTGCTAGCGTAACCAGGGCACAAATAGAAAAAGTGGCTTATAAAAGCTTCTCTTCTGATCATCTGCTGAACTTTGTTGCAGCACTAGGGACGGATCTGACGGGTGCGGACTTTAGCAATCTGAACATAAAGGGCGCTATTTTCGACGGCGCAAACCTGGCGGGTGCGGACTTTAGCAACGCTAAGCTTTCTTATGCCTCTTTTGCAGGGGCAGATTTATCAGGGGCAAGCTTTATAGAGGCAGAGATATCTGAGGCTAACATGAGCGGCGCTAAGCTGCAAAACGCAACCTTTATTTCCGCTGACATCTCAAATGCCAACTTTATTAATAGCAACATCAGCTATGCAGATTTCTCTGGTGCAAGCGGCATTAGCGCACAAATACAGCGCACAAAGGCAATCGAGGTCAATTTTTCGCACTCAGAGCTGGTATCAGCCAATTTGTCAAACTCAGATTTCAGCAAAGCTAAATTCCGCAATGCAGATCTGCAGGATGCAATAGTGCAAAACTCCAATTTGGCTTCTGCAGATATGTTCAATGTCAACCTTGCCAACGCAAAACTCCAATTTGCAAACCTAAATCAAACAATACTTTACAATGCATATATGGTGAATGCTGATCTGAGCAACGCAACCATGGCGGCAACTTACTTAGAAAATGCTGAATTGGAAGGCGCAAACCTGGAAAACGTTATTATGAGCAATATTCAGATAAATAACTCCAATTTCAATTATTCCAGCCTAATCAATACCAGCCTAGATGGAGTTAATATTACGCAATCTTCTCTAAAAGGAGCTCTGCTGCATAGCGCATTAATCAACAAATCCAGCTTTGATAATGTAGATTTGCACATGGCAATACTAACCGAAGCAGAAATAATAAGCACAACTCTGAAGCAGACAAACATGATCGGCATAGCCGCTAGATATATGTATGTATATAACGCATCCCTAGAGGGGGTTAATGCAAACCAAGGAAATATGAATAATATTTATATAACTGAATCAAGTGTGCGCAACTCTTCTATGCAGCAGGCCACAATAAACACCTCAGTTTGGCATAAAACCACAATAAAAAATGTGAATTTTGGCAATAGTGCAGCTAATAATAGCATCTTCTACGAAAGCTCAATGGAAGATAACACATTCTATAAAACGCAATTGCAAGAATCTAGCCTCATAAATAGCCAAATAAACAGCTCCTCATTTGCAGATTGCGCAATGAAATCTTCGACAATTAGTGGCTCTTCGTTCGTGGACTCTGGGTTTTATAAAAACGATCTCTCCAAAACAAAAATATTTGGAATAAGCACAGAAAACAGCATGTTCCTGGACAATATAATCAAGGATGAGCAGCTGACAGCCTTAGAAAAACAAGGAACCTATACCACAATAAGGCACTTGAAGAAAAAAATAGTTGGCAAAATAAATTTATCTAATTTTGATTTTAGCGATACAGATCTGAAAAATATAAATTTTGCAAATGCCGGACTAAGGAATACTAAATTTAGTCGCGCTAATTTAAAATCTGCAAATTTTGATGGCGCAAATCTAAGAAATGCAAGCTTTCTTGAGGCATATCTGCCAGACGCAATCTTTGCTAGCGCAAATCTAAACAATGCGGATTTCGGCAGCGCAAATCTAACCAACGCAAATTTTGATGGAGCAAATCTAAGAAATGTGAAATTCTTTGGCGCTGACATCAAGGGGGCTAATTTCTCTAACACCACAGGAATAAAAAAAGAGTTGCTATATACTCTGCAAAAATACGCAAATCAATAGGCTGCATGGCAGGCACCTAATTTTTGCTTAATCCAGGCAGAGCTAGAGCAGAAGGACAATAATCTAATGGCACCTTGAGAATCCAAGTCTAGAAGCACAAACAAAGAGAAATTAGAACGCCCTATAAGACATATTCCTAGCGTCTTGTATGTTGCTATTTTAATGAGGAATTACTATACAAATTAATTATTAGAATACAAAATGTCAGTTAATATAAAAAATATATCAAAGCACCAGAACAACAAATTTTAGAGCCCGGCAAAATACAAGAACCTTTGGAAAGCATCATAGGAAGCCTTTTAGATAATCCCGAGCGATTCGAGCGTTATTTCACTCAATATGGTTTACTCGACTTAACAAAAACAACATCCCAATCCAGAAAGACAGATGAGTCAATTCCGCTAATAGCCATGTTTTTTGGCCTTGCGCAAGACAGGTTTCCTAAATTTCTTAGACTTTATTGGGATACACTTGCAAAAATTGAGAGCATTGGCCAAGGCAACCAATTTACAAGCAAACCTGATCATTGCAAAACAGATAGCAAAATACCTCGAGCTAAACCAATTAGCTCAATAATAAGGATACGGAGGGAGCAAACAGGGTAGGTAATCAGATGATATGACTGATTAAAGACATATATAATGCAAAAATTGTTATAATTCCAGAGAAGCAATATATCGCAAAAGCAGCAACGCAGCCAACTAGAGGGGCACCATGCAGTACAATCATAGAGAGCATTGGCCAGATAGATCCTGATGGCAATGATCGTAGCGGGTATGAGCATTATGAAGCAAAGAGGATTCATGAACTGGCAAGATATCTTGCTCATGACGTGACCGAGAATAAGACAATATTGTAGGTGTGCGGAATTAAAGGATACATACAAAAACGCTGGTCTGTAGGAAGGTGTACAAAATAAGCTAGAAGAGATGAGACAAAGGGTCAATAAAACTATAGCATTATATGAGGCACTTCCACAGGAGCTCAAATCCGAAGAATGCTCCGTTCTTAATAAAGAAACGGGAAAGGCATAAGAAGATCATCCAAGCTGCGAATTTAACCAGATGAGCATGAGCAAGCAGCCTCTAAAGAAGCAGGACGGGGGTATTGATTCACAAAGAAAAAATGAGAAGTTCTTACAGAAAATAAGCGCCTATGCAAAGCTAATACCGCGGAAGACCTATTGAAGATGGAGCGCCAAAGCTAAAGGTGCTATGCCGCATAAACTGGCGTGCAGCACTATAATGCGCATATTCTAGATCTTGAATTTAGGGAAAATTACCGCAAGTTCACCAAGATGATGGCCCAGGGGCAATGGATCCCTTAGGCAAGCAAAGCTCCTAAGTTCTTCATCCACTCGGAGCTGATCTAGCATCTTGGCAGCAGAATCCGGAATAAAAGGCTGTAGCATGATCGCAATGCACCGTATAGCCTCGGTCAAAGTATAGAGTACCGTGCCTATTCTCGGCTTCTCAGCCTGTCCCAGCGCCCAAGGGGCCTGAGCAGCAATATATTGATTGGCATCAGCAGAGAGGATTGCAATTTTTTCAATCATGATGTGTAGCTGCTGCTTTTCAGCCAAAGGACGCAGCGAATTTATTGTCGAATACGCTTTATCCAGCAAAGCATTATCCTCAGGCAAAAAAGAGACTTCGGCCGGCAGCCTACCATCAAAATGCTTATGCAGCATGGACAAAGTGCGCTGTGCCAGATTGCCGATATTGTTCGCTAGCTCTGTATTGATCCGCATGATCAGGGCTTCTTTGCTGAAATCCCCATCGTTGCCAAATGGGATCTCCCTAAGCAAGAAATAACGCACCTGATCAAGGCCAAAATCCTCCACTACAGCAAAAGGATCAATGACATTACCTAGAGATTTCGAAATCTTCTGCCCCTCATTGGTCCACCAGCCATGCGCCACAATCTTCTTAGGTAAAGGCAGATCCGCCGCCATCAGAAAAGCCGGCCAATAAGCCGCATGGAACCGCAATATATCCTTGCCCACAACATGTAGCGGCGTTAGCTTGTTAACAGTTTGCCAGAAAGCTTCATAATCATTGTTTTGAGTCTTTGGAAATCCCAAAACAGATAAATAATTAGTCAGCGCATCCAGCCACACATAAATAACATGCTCATTATTGCCCGGAACTGGAATTCCCCAGCTGACCTTGGATTTGAGGCGTGATATCGACAGGTCACGTAGACCGGATTTAACAAAGCTCACAACCTCATTGAACCTAGAGGCAGGCGCCACAAAATCAGGGTTTTCGCTATAGAATTTCAGCAATTTTTGTTGCCAATCAGACAGATTGAAAAAATAACTCGGCTCCTCTACCCATTCAACCGGCGCCCCAGTTGGGGCTTTGCCGTCTGCGATCTCCTCTGCACCATAAAATGCCTCATCGCGCACGGAATACCAGCCGGAATATTTGCCAAGGTATATGTTTTTCTCCAGCCTGCACCAAAACTCCTCAACCGCCCTGGTGTGGCGCACCTCAGTAGTACGGATAAAATCATCGTTGCTACAGCCCAAAAACTGATTTAGCCTTACAAAATGCTGGCTATATTCATCCACAAAATCTTGCGTAGGAATCCCCCGAGCCGCAGCAGACTTTGCAACTTTCTGTCCATGCTCATCGGTGCCAGTGACAAATTTTACTTTATAGCCGTCCAGGCGCATAAACCTAGCCAACACATCGCAAGCAATCGTGGTGTATGCATGCCCGATATGCGGAGCATCATTAACATAATAAATAGGAGTAGTGATATAATAATATTCACTCACCTTAGGGCTGCAAAAAGTGTAAAATTTTAGTTTAACTGGATGTGCAGCAAGAATCAATATAATATAAATATGCAGGATGCAGCAGAATATGAGTAATATACATAGCATGCGCAGCCAATAAATTAACATCTCAAGATCTTCTTCATCCTGAACCCATATGGATAAATATTCTTTAAAATAAAAAAGTGTTTCTATGCCATTGCCAATTTTCTGAGTAAAATTTTGGCTAATAAATATTTGGTTTCTCTTGTCTTATCTTTCATTTGTTATGATTACTCCTTTATAGACCATGCCTAAGATTAAATTCGAATATAACATGGTCTAGGTGCTGCCGTGCGCTGTTTATTTGCGAATGTATAGGATTATATATGTCGGTGCTAGAAACGCCCATTGTTTATCTCCCATCAGTTAACTGTTCTGATGCTATGCATACGGGCTTACTATATAGAGCCTGTGGCGGTCTTTTAGCACCATTTTGTAGCCCTCAGGGCATACTTTCTCGCATACTCCTGACTATATAGAATACCCAAAAGGACATGGATCATGTTCATCGAGGACAACTTGAGATCTGCGATTACCGTTATCCATAGTAATAACACGCCGCGGATGGTCAATAATACGGTTGATGATTTGAGGACTCGGTTCTACATTAAATTTAAATCTACTATAGGTAGTAGTTCCTGGTTTTGGGCGACCGATTTCGACAAAATCACCCGCGCAGGCCTGCAAAGAGAGACATGGAAGATGCATCATAGTTATTATAGTAAATTTTTTAATTATATTAGTCATCTTTTCCTCCCATTATCTGCGAAGACGTCAGTGCGGGTATCATCGATGCATAAAATAAAGCCATTGGTCCTATGATCGATGCTTGCTCTTTTAATAGAGCCATGATCAGAGGCTATTTTAAAGGCGAAATGGGCATGGGTTAATTTTTATTAAGTCTGCAGATGGGTTTATTATCTTTATTAATGTAGACGTGGTAACCGTCCGGACAGTTAAACCCCACTATTACATGCCTATCAAAGCATGAGCACAAGAAAAGACATGCTGCAAATGTTATAATAATTCTATTTATCATGGAACCTCCATTCGTTATATAATAATTCTATTTATCATGAAACCTCCTTGCGGGGCATTCAGGATCAGCCCTGAGTGCCCTTTTTTGGGCCGAAGGACATATTATGATCTTTTTACCATCGTTGGTATGATCATATCCAATAGGGTAAAACTAAATTGTGCTCCTACGGGTCTGTAAAAGCTTTTATGGGGTACTTCTGTGACGGGTTTAGATTTTTGTAGGGCGTTGAAGGTTTGGTTGGTCGTGTAGATGGTATAGCAGAGATACATACTAGCTGCGACAATCGCCAGGCAGGCAAGGCTGCGCAGTATTTCCGAAATGGAGTTTGTGGGTTGTGTGTTCATGGGATTCTCCTTTTTTGGGTTGGTTTATAGGTAGTAAGGTTTATAGGAAATAGGGGTATACATCGATAATAAATGTTTCATGATCATAGTACTCCGTCTTTATCCCGGTAACTTCTATACAATATGGGCCACCTTCAATATAACAATCCATTATATCTTTAACATAGTATAACTCGCGAAAACTGTCGTTAGTTATTTCAGATGAATAAAGATAAAGATCATAATCATATTCTAAATATATATTTTTAATCATGTGTGTAGTTATGGTTATTCTCCTTTTATATGTTACTGTATTGTTAAGTTAATATAATAGTAACATGGAAATGGTTAAGGTGTAGATAAGTTTATCACAACATATATTTTGCTCTTATAAATACTTCATCTCCGGTGATTATTATTTTAAATATGATTCTTCTTATAAAAAATTAGGCACTTTTAGAGTGCATAAATTTATGCACTATAGATGACATCAGTCCTTATTGAGAGCTTGAGAGGCATAAACATAATAAGATTGGAGATGCCTCTGCAATTTATGAGTTAAAATTTTTTTAAGTATAATATAGCTCTATCTAAATATTCCGCGCAATGAATACAGGACATCACCTGCTTTTAAAATATAAAGATGTGAGGCAAATTCAATAATGATGTATTAATTAATTTAAGGATAGTTAATTTATTAAATAATATCTCACAAACCAAGCTGCCTCAGCGTCATAGGGGTACAAACTCGGGGCATAAAGAAAATTTTCTATGCCTACATGACAAAACCAGGTGATGCCTTCCCTATCGCCATGCGATCTGTAGGAAGTTTAAGCATTATCTTAATTTTCTACATACAAAAGGCATAATATATAATCATTTAGTAGTAGATTTTTATTTTAAATATTAGTATAAGTAGTAGTTGATGGATTTACCAAAATAAACAATGAGAAATTATGCCCAATGATGCAGAAAAGACACTTTCTTTGTGTAAACAGTTGCAAAAAATACACAGTAACATCGCATTATGCTTGATTGCGCTACTTGGGAATTCAGACAAGTGTCTTTTTGTTGGGCTGGGTTATAGAGGAAAAAAGATTAAAAAGAAAAATGGCAAGCGGCAAAAAGCAAAAACAACATTACTGGGTATTCCGATACTCAAATTATCAGCAGAAGAAGCAAAGAAATTATCCCCGTTGCTGGATCCCTGCTGGGGACATCTGCGTGGTTATCAAGACATACGGCCATTGTATAAGTCGGCTAATGAAGAAGAGTATAAGAGGCAGAAGCTGGAATTGGATAAACTTTGGCTTAACATTGGGGAAAGGCTGCTCAAAATAAAAGAAGAAGAAGTGAGCATGGATGAGAAGCTAACAAAAGAGGATAAAACAAAAAAATTGTCGGCATTCACGGCGCAATGCCAATACGTAATAGAGAGAGAATTAGAAAGAAAGTGGCAGAGGAAAAAGCCTTCCGAATTATATGTAACAAATGATGAAGGCATTGCATTTGCCAAGATAAGTACACAGAAGCTGTCAGAGCCTGCGACATTGCATAGGCATAAACCAAAATGCGTACATGGCGCGAGTTTCTATGAATCTAAATCTTACCATGAGAAAATATGCCTTAGAAACACCAAAGCAGAGGAAGAATATAAAGTTTTAGTTGAGTATGAATCCGAGAGCAATGAAGAAGTTAGTACTATAGAGCTTTTCAAAAATAACGAGTCAATACTAATTCTAGGGAACAGATACAACAAGGAGGGGAAACCACCGGTTAGTCTGCAGGAAGAGCTGTCCAACGAGCCAGAAAAAGCAAAAATAATCTCAGAAACATTAAAGGCAGCGACGCATAAGGCACTAGTGCTCATTCGAACAGAGCTGCGCAAATTACTTAATCAAAAAAAACTGGAGCAACAGCCAAAAAACGGGCAGAAAATCAATGCAATCCAGGAAGCGTTAGAAAGTGTGAATAAGATAAAAAAAGACTTTGCTGAAATTAAGCGACATACGCCAGAAGAATTTGGCAGGCCTGTAGATAAGATACAAGAAGCAGCAGCGCAAGAAACTGCAGCAGGAACCACGCCTCCTCCCATATCTACCCAACTAGAGGAGGCAAAAGGCACCGGCAGCCAAAGACGTAGGGCTTGCCAGAGCCGCAAGCATACCTGACAGATTGGAGACCTCTAGCCCCTCCGCAAGCAACACATTTCATGATCGCCTTGCAGGCAGAGCCAAAGTTGCTATGATGGGTCAATAGTCAAGATATTATAATATTGTTCAATGTTATCTTCACAAACTTTAAGCGTAGCAACCGCAGCCCAAATACTCACATCTACAAAGACCAGTTTCTAAGAAATTTCATCACCAGAAATTACCAAAATATAATAAAGTTTACGAAAAATTTACTAATTAATATCAAACTGCGTACAAACCACCCAAGTAAAACAATAATATGTCACCAGAAACAGCAGGCCCAACTTGCAAAGAAGATGTATGCGAGATGCCAGAGGATGGAAGATATCTGGGATATCTAGCAAACCCCACATGCACATTAACAATATCTGCAAATTCTATAACAGATTGTGGTAATTTAGATATATTTTACTGGTAAATTAATATCCCAGATATCCTAAGTAATTTAGAACTTGTGAGATATTGCCATCTTAAAGGCAAGAAATATTAATATCTAAACTTGTAAAACAGCAATATAAACTACAAATCCTACCAGCCACTAGACAGAGAGTCTCAAGGCTAATTTTAGAGACAAAGACAATTGAAAATTAATAATGCCGCTAAGTTCTTAGGCTACTAAGCAACCCTCGCTCGCTATAAAGACCAATTCAGTCGCAAAACACTCAATTGCAGAGTAGGTGCCAGTAGGCGTTAGATAACAGCTGCAATTAAGAATATAGCCGAATTTATAATAATCCATAAAAGCAAAATGTTTGCTCCTCAAGCAGCAAAGAATAATTTAAGCTACCAGATTCATCAAAAATTTACTAATTACTATGAAAATAATCCACAATTACACGAATTTAGGAGACATCCATGGAAACTATTACAAAACAAACTATGACAACAGAAACAATGGTACATCCAGTAATAATCAGTATTTTGGAAAAACATTCCTGCGAATCAAGCGCACACCACCGTACAGTAGAGCCAATGCACAAAAATAGCATAGTAACAGAAAATTTGATCACGATGGAGGAAGGAGAGGAGGTAGAGCTCAGCCTTGGTGAAATATGGGACAAGGCAGGTGAAATATGGGACAAGGTCACAGACGAAGCGGAAGAATTCTTGGACGATGTGGTAGAAGATGTGGGCGAGTTCATTGACGACGTTGGCGACAAGGCCAAAGAGATATGGAGTGAGCTTTCGGACGAGGCCAAAGAAGTGGCCAGTAAAGTAATGGATGCGGTAAAAGATGAAGCAATGGATTTATTAAAAAATCAAGCCGAAGAAGTAGTGATGAAGCTCATAGAAGAAGTTTTGTCTGAAGAAAATCCAGATGCATCTTGGGAGGCATTTGAGTCAACTGCATCTGCAGAGCATGCAGAGGAAAATCTGGCGCTGCCAGGATATCATGATCTGCCGTCAGAGCCAATATATGACGTAGTGGATATGGGGATGCATGATAGCAACGACTCCATATATTTGTAATAATAGCCAAGTATTATCACAATAACCGGCGTGCCTAGATAGCAAAATAGGGCGACCTACGGCCATCAACAAAAGAATCATGAATATATTAATATATTCATGATTCTTTTGGAAATATTTTGCAAGACCAATATGCCATAAAGATAGAAATAAAATTCACTAGCAAATCACTTGGTATGCTGCGAAGACAATAAGACAGCAGTATATATTCAGTCTCAAATAATTAACTCACACTAGTACAAAAATCAAGCCTGGTGTATACTGACTGGCCAAAGACAAATGCTGTAACAAAAAATGATCATCGGTATCGGCATAGATATAGTGAATATAGAAAGAATTGGAACTATAATAAAACGTTATGGCGATAAATTCACAGAGCGTATCTTTGCGCCTATAGAAATTTCAAATGCCGCAAAAAATAAAAGACAGGCTGAATATTTTGCTAAAAGATTCGCTGCGAAAGAAGCCTGCGTAAAAGCATTGGGCTGCGGCTTTGGCAAATGCGCAACAACAAAAGAGATTGTAATTGCTAGTGACAGCAAAGGTGCACCAACAATACAGCTGGAGGGAAAGGCCCTGAAAACGATGCAAGAGAAGGTGCCGCTTGGCTACAGAGAAAAGCTACACTTATCACTAAGCGACGATAATGGCAATGCTGTAGCAATGGTATTATTTGAGGTAACTACACTTGATGTCTAGTAATATAATTAATATGCTATATATATCGTTATCTATACTCAATATTTAATATTTCATATACTTTGCTTCCCTTAGGTATCTCAACCTCCACAATCTCCCCTATCTTTTTGCTAATCAGTGCAAGTGCCAAGGGCGCCAATATAGATAGCCTTTTCTGTCTTATATCCGCTTCATATTCCCCAACTATCTGATAAATAATCTCCTCATCATTGTCATAATCCAATAAAGTAACATATGCCCCAAACTGAACGATATCCCCATTAAGCGCTGCAGTATCTATCACCTCAGCTAAGTTAGCTATTCTCTGCAAGTTAGCTATTCTTGCTTCAATGAAGCTCTGCTTTTCCTTTGCAGCAGTATATTCGGCATTCTCAGACAAATCGCCATGAGCACGAGCCTCAACAATAGCGCGAATTATGTCAGGACGCTCAACAGTCTTGCAATACCTTAGCTCTCTGGTTAGCTTATCAAAGCCGTCCTTGGTAATAGGAAACTTTTCCATAGCGCTACAAAATCACGACACGAATTTGCATTGCGTGCATTTTATAAAAAAAATCAAGGATAAACAAGGGAATAAAGACTATAAATATGCCGTGCTACAAAGTCACCGCCTCAATGCCGCAAGCATAGTTTTGCCTATCACCGCAGGGGTCTCTGCCACTGTCACTCCCGCTGTGCGCAGGGCTTCAATTTTGCTCCCAGCTCCTCCAACGTCCCCAGCTATGATAGCGCCAGCATGGCCCATCCTTCGGCCCGGCGGCGCAGTGCTACCTGCGATAAAAGCTGCTATGGGCTTTTTCAGCTTAGATTGCTTAATCATGTGCGCAACATCCTCCTCAGCGCTACCGCCAATTTCACCAATTATTATAATTCCTTCGGTTTCATCATCATGAAGCAACATATCAACGCAATCAACAAAATTGAGGCCACCAATCGGATCCCCGCCTATTCCTATACATGTGCTCTGGCCCAGGCCAGCCGCTGTGCTTTGCGCAACCGCCTCATAGGTTAAAGTGCCAGAACGAGAAACAATGCCAATGCTACCCTTTTTATGAATATATCCGGGCATTATGCCTATTTTACACTCCCCGGGAGTAATCACTCCAGGGCAATTAGGTCCTATTAGCTTGCTTCGGGAAGCCAAAAGTGCCCTTTTGACTCTCAACATGTCAATAACTGGTATGCCCTCCGTAATGCAGACTATCAGCTCGATGCCCGCATCAATAGCCTCAAAAATCGCATCAGCTGCAAAAGATGCAGGTACGTAAATCACTGATGCATTTGCCCCTGTTTCATACTTTGCCTCATGCACCGTGTTGAACACAGGAAGATCTAAATGCATAGAACCTCCCTTGCCAGGAGTTACTCCCCCTACCACCAACGTTCCATAGGCAATTGCCTGCTCGGAATGAAAAGTACCCTGGGCACCAGTGAAGCCCTGGCATATTACTTTGGTATTTTTATCAACAAGTATAGACATCCCCTACCCTAACTTATGGCATTTACTGCTTTTTTGGCTGCATCTTCCAGATCATCCGCCGAGGTTATATTCAACCCTGACTTAGCAAGTATCTCCTTACCAATGTCATTCCTAGTGCCCGCCAGCCTCACTATAAGAGGCAGATTCAGCTCAACCTCCTTCGCGGCTTCAACTATGCCCTCTGCGATCATATCACAACGCACAATGCCACCAAAAATATTGATCAATATCGCTTGCACGTTGGAATCACGGGTGATTATCCTAAATGCCGACACCACTCTATCCTTATCAGCGCTGCCGCCAACATCCAGGAAATTAGCCGGCTCAGCCCCATAATGTTTTATAATATCCATGGTGGCCATCGCCAGACCAGCACCATTTACCATACAGCCAATATTTCCTTCCATTTTGATATAACTCAAGCCAACGCTCTTGGCCTCCGCCTCATCCTCATCTTCCTCATCCTGATCACGCAAAGCCAGAATCTCCTCATGGCGATACAGGGCATTATCATCAAAATTAATCTTCGCATCCAGAGCTACAAAATCCTGCTGCGCAGTCTCGACCAAAGGATTAATTTCAATCTGATTCGCATCCAGAGCAACAAAAAGATCATAGAGTTTTGCGACAATAGGCATAAATTTCTTGATCAGTAGTTTGTCAAGATCCATGCCGTAAGCCAACCTCCGCGCATGAAAGCCCTGGATCCCAGTTGAAATATCAACATCAACCTTAACTATCTTTTCCGGGCTATGCTTCGCAACTTCTTCTATCTCCACACCACCCTCGGCAGAAGCAATAATGGAGATGGAATTCGTGCTTCTGTTGACCGTAAAGCTCAAGTAATATTCCTGCTTGATCTCAGAAGTCTCCTCAATGTACAAACGCCGGACCTTCTGTCCCTTAGGGCCAGTCTGATGCGTCACCAGGTTACTGCCCAGCATTTCAGTAACCACACCCGCCACGCCGGCGCGCTCAACTAGCTTAACTCCTCCCGCTTTGCCTCTGCCACCAGAATGAATCTGCGCCTTGACAACAAGCCTCTCACCGCTAAGCCTAGAAACAATGCTACCAGTTTCGCTCAAGGCAAACAGCGGGAAGCCCCTAGGCACAGGGATGCCTCGCTCGCTCAATATCTGCTTCGCTTGATACTCATGAATATCCATCTCAATTTTAATGCAAATAATTTAAATTTTATTTGTAACACAGAAATATCTGCCACACAACCTTTCTGCTATTATCGTTCATTTTACTTTGTGTGATCGCACTTAGCATTACCCCTTGAATTATTGAGCCTATCGACATGGGTCACATCAGGCTGCAGTGGCTTCTGGCTGTCTATCTGCGCTGGCTTCACTCTGTCCTGCCCAGAAGCAACTTTACTATGAGTATTCTGGATACTGCCCTGTTCCTGAGTATCATGAGGATGATCAAGCTCTCTATGTTTAGAAGGTCCGTATGCAGATACAGCCAGCAATATCGGTGCAGCAAGCAAAAGAAGCGGGCTAAAAACTATCGCAGTTACTACTAATAGTGCGGTCCACAATTTTTCGTCAATTGAGAGAGGAGGCTCATCTTCCGTTGTCTTTGTTGGCCCTAGCTCTGGTGCATGTACTGCAGGCTCCTCCGTCCTTTCCTTTGTGCCTACTTTAGACGGCGCATTGTTGGTGCATTTCCTTACCACCTGCTCTATGCTAGTCTCTTGAGCAGTCAGCACATCCTTGAATTGATCGCATAACATCAAAATACGGACTTTGTCAGGAACATTATCAATGCTTTGCCCTGCACCGCAAAATTTTTCCTGCAGAAACTCAGTGAATAATTTGGTATATATCGCATCATCACCCTTGGACTTATTCAGTTGATGCAACATGTTTTGCTCGTTATCAGACACAGAGGGTGATAACACAGCAAGAGCCGCGGCAAGAACCCAAGGGCCACAATTTATACCGTCCTTCTGTATGGGGTTTTTAAAACAACTAAATTTCTGCTTTGCAGGCACAGCATTGTTTTGCTTTATAAGATCACTACGTTTATCGCATAATTTATTAATAATAACACGGCAATGTTCATCATCTAAAGCATGACCATTGCGCAACAGTGCAAAAATATTCATCCCAAAGACGCAATTAAATTCCTCCTTGAGCTCAGCCAACTCCGGGCTCGCTTCATAATCACCTTTAGCATAATCATATCTTTTCTTCACAGCCTCCAGCCTTTCTGCATAATCAGTTAAATAACTATGCAACTCAGGCCATTCTTTTTTTAACCTTACTCCAAAAGCAATACTTCCAGGTGCTTCTTCTGCTATTAATGCATTCGATAAAACATGAGCGCTTTCTTCTCGTAGCAATATCTCCGGTTCACGACTTAAATACATTTCTATAACTTCTCTATCACTCAACCTGTCTATATCTTGCCCTTGTTGTGATTTTACTTTGTACTTAAGCGCCGGCAAAGCGTCCCTAACAAACGCCATGAAGCACAAACCCCCCCGATTAGCAAAATCAAGCCTATTACGATTGCCTAAAATTAGTTCAATGCAAAGCTTGGCCCGGGCACGCTCGTCTTCATTGCCAGCAGCATTATATCGAGCATAAGCAGACTTCAGAGGCGCTAATATTCTCTCAATATTGGGGTTCTTGCCCTCTTTATCAACCCCGCTTAGCTCTGCTATAATATTACTCGAATTAATCAAATTATCACAAACGGAATGTAAATTATCATGACTTATACGGTCAGCATTCCGGAGGCAACAGTCTGTTCCGGCATATTGGCCTCCTTGGTTTGCCAGCAGAAACTGCTCTGCCCTCTGAACTGCCTTAAAACAAGATTTTTTTTGCAGCTTTTTAAAAATAACTTTCCTTTGCTCTAAAATCATTTCCGTTAATTCTTGGGAGTTATCCCCAGAGTCCCGAGCCGCCTCTAGCACAAATAAATTATTCATATGATCCGCAAGAGCAGGAGATTTCATAAAGCGCTGCAATTCCCTAATATTTACAGACAACTCAGCCGCAAACGCTTCTTTATCTCGTCCTGTTCCCAAGCGGCTGTCCCACTTCTTGCGACACTTTTGTGCAATATCTTGCATTATGTCACTCCAAGAATCAGGGCCAATGGTAAAGCCCAGCCTCGCCAGCAGGAACTGCCATGGAGATCCCCACAGGTCCTTATCATACTGCACTTGTCTGGCCATATGTTCTTTACCATAATAACTAATAGAGGGGGGCTGCACAAATTCCGTAACCTCATAACCCGAAAACATTTGCTTAACGGCAGCACGCTCATATTCCATAATGGGTTGGCCATTAGAATTAAAGAACATCATCTTGTCTTTCAGCTTGATCAGAGCAACATAATGACCATGACGCTCAAAACAAATCACAGCTTTGTCTGGAATTTTCTCAGGTACAGGCGGGAAGACCACCAGATGCCGCAGATCTCCCTCTTGCACAGGCTGGGCCACAGTATAAAAAACGTCCTCGTTCCCTAAATTGTTTTGTAGGAACTGCTGCACATCGCCAGTGTCAATGCATTCATTCATAAGAGTTTTGCTCTTATTTTGTAGCCCATCTATTAATATTTCCGGCTTTAGCTTTATTATACGCTCAAGTTCTGACTTTATGTGCTTGAGCTCAGATCCAGAGCAGCCTTTGAGCAATGCTATATTTTCTTCTAAAGTTCCCATAGCTGTGCCAATCTTAATTTATATAATAACATTATACC
>BLZN01000018.1 GCA_014132315.1 Rickettsiales bacterium
ATGCCGAAGCTAGCATTGTTAGGAAGATTTTGCAGCATGCTAATAAATTTTCTGGTGAAACTTTTGTGTTTAGCTGTAGCAGGTCTATTATAGAGAGCAATATGCTGATTAGCAGCTTTACCAAGGACATCGTTATATTGAGGCAGTCTGGGATCAATCCAATAGTTGTTCATGAGGGCTCTACTAAAGTTAATTCTGTACTGAGAAGCATGGACATCAGCTTAAATTTCCTTAATGATTCTGGGGGTATCAGCAACAGCGGCGCGATGGAGGCAATAGAAATGGTGCTGTCTGGCCTGATTAACAAGCAAATTGTGCAGAAGATTGGCGACGCAGGAGGGAATGCCATTGGCCTGTCTGGCAGAGATAGTCACCTTATAGAAGCTTCTAGATTAAAAACAGTGCGTACAGATAAGGATCGTAACATAAGAAGAATAATGAATTTTGGTTTCACGGGCAAAGTGGTGAATATCGACCCCACTGTGCTTACTGCAATGGAGGAATCCGGTTTTATTCCTGTGATTGCTCCGATAGGAGTTGACTCTGAAGGTCAGAGCTACAACATGAATGCTGATGATGTTGCCGGTGCCATTGCTGTTTCGCTGGCTGCTGCTAAGTTGATACTGCTTAGTGATTCCCTAGGGGTTTTGGATCAAGAAAATAACTTAATCCCCAGATTGAGTGTAGAAGAGGCTAAAAATTATATAAAGAGAGGGATAATCAAAGGTAACATAGCAAGCAAAGTAAGTGTATGTATCAAAACCGTAGAAACAGGCATTGGAGTTGCACACATAATTAATGATACCATCCCTGGTGCTTTGCTGCTTGGAATATTCACTGATTATTTGGGAACAGGTAGCATAATTGTTAATAATTAATTTTTTAACATTTCTTTTAATATATCGCTGGTCAATTTAGGGTTTGCTTTGCCTGAGGTGGCCTTCATTACTTGGCCCACAAAAAAGCCAAATAGCCTCTCCTTGCCCTTTCTGTATTGCTCCACTTCTTCAGCGTTGTTCTCCAGTACCTGCCTTATAACCCCTGATATTTCTTCCTTGCTATTTATCTGCCTCAGATCTCTTTTGCTGATGATCTCTTGGGCAGTTTTTTTGCTGTCAAACATCTCTGCAAATACCTCTTTTGCTATCTTGCCCGATATTTCCCCTGCCTCGATAAATTTTATCAGTCCTATTAGTTCTTCTGGGCCGACAGGAGAATTTTCTATATCTAGATTTTGTTTTTTGAGATAACCAAACATCTCCACAGTTATCCAAGAGGCAGCAAGCTTTGGATCACAACTTGAGGCTACTTGTTCGAAGTAGCTAGCTGTTGATTTATTGGCAACGATCACGGAAGCATCGTATTCACTCAATCCAAGCTCCTGGACATATCTTTTTTCTTTTTGATCGGGCAATTCCGGCAATATGATCGAATCTACAAACTCTTTGCTGATAACTAATGGCGGCAGGTCGGGCTCTGAGAAATAATGGTAATCCTCTG
>BLZN01000019.1 GCA_014132315.1 Rickettsiales bacterium
CCAGAAAATTTATTAGCATGCTGCAAAATCTTCCTAACAATGCTAGCTTCGGCATAAGGCTTGCTTTTATCCAGCATAATGGATGCTTTATTTAAAAAATGAAGGAGGTTAAAATAGAAAGCATAATACTTCAGAGAATCTGTTTTTTGCTTAGATAAACAAATTAGAGATTATGATATCCATATTTACCATAAAGCCAAGTAATAACCCTCTTTCTTAGCAAGAATATTTAACATAAATCCAAAATTTAACTATGATATATAAATAAACAAGATTAATTATAACACCGACATTCATAAATTACAATCCGATATTTTCTAAAAGGTTAATAAACAAAATAACCTTATTGCTATTATATGCAGCAACGGCTAAAATTAACAGGCTACCTAGTAATCCTCCGAAAATGCAAAAAGAATTGTATGAAATAGATCCCAAGATCAATAATGACCTAGAA
>BLZN01000020.1 GCA_014132315.1 Rickettsiales bacterium
ATCATGCGCCTTGTTATGATCTCCATCATGCGCCTTGTTATGATCTCCATCATGCGCCTCAACATGCCCCTCGTGATGCCCTGCTTCTGATGGATTAAGTTTTTGGGTATCTGTATGAGTCGATTCAAGCGCTCCTCTTAAAATAATTCTTGATAATCCCTCTTCATCTCTCTTCTCTTGCTTTTCTCTTGTTTCCTTCGGATCTTCTTTGCCAAGCTTTATCAAGTTTTGGATTTTCTGCCATATTGTGACCACTTTTTGTCTTAGTGTTTTGAGCAATTTGGATATTCTGTTAAGTTTGGCTGCGACTTCATCCTGAACTTGCTCAGCTTCATCCTGAACTTGCTGCGGCATGCCTGTGTCTTCTGCATATCGCTTTTCATCCGTGCCATATAGCTCTTTCATTTCTTCCGGGGTCTGCGCTGCATCATAGAATACATCCTCCTCTGCATCATAGAATACATCCTCTTCCTGCATGTCTATCTTTGTTTGCTTAACTTGGCTTTCGATTTTCTCTATTTTCTCTATCTCTGATTCGAGATCCTTAAGAAGACTTGAGAGACATATCCTAAAAATATAGATTCCCCCCGCATCTGTTAATAAGTTATGTTTCATAGGATTAAAATTATGATCTTTGATGATTTGCTTTCTCTCATCATCTGTTAATTCTTTTACGGACACTAGCTGATCATGCTTGTTGAGATAAATGCATTCAATATAATCGGCCTTTGGATCCTTATAACGGTATCCTGTAATTTTCTCGATTTTTTCCTTGATGTACTGCATCGTCTCTGTTGGCAGCACAGTATTGCTTATTATGCGTTTCCAGTTCAATATATTTGTTTTGACTTCTGCCTTCATCTCCCAGACAGCCTTATCTAGCTCTGACATTTGCTTATGGGTTTCATTTAAGGCATTTCGCAGTTCCGCGATTTGCTCTTGAGTTATTGTATTAGAAGTAGATCGAAACTTTGTTAAAAGGTTATGATATTTATCATATACTGTTTGTATTGTGTTCATTTTGGCGTCTATTCTCTTTATTGTTTCTTTATCTTGCCCCGCTAATAATATACTCTCAAGAACAGTCAATTTACTGATTCCATACGACTTCTTTATTTGTTTCTTGGCGGAACCAAAATTTTTCCAACAACTCCCCAGCTCGGCCACCGCTGCTTGCAAGCTAGCCTCGCCATCCAGTTTTGGCGTTAGCTCCGCGCCGAATTCCTCGTCAATCTCCGGGTCTGGTTTATTGCTTGGATAAAGACTGATCTCCCTCTCTGGATTTTCAATCCCCTCCAAAGGCCCTCTATATTTACCTTCTTCCATGTTGTTGCTTATTACAATTATTCAATTTATATTGTAGCAATTGAATACTAAACTAAAAATTAACATGTTTTTTAATAAGACTTAAATTACTAACTTTATGACTAATTATCTCATCTCCATTTTATTCTACCAAATATTCGGTTTTCCTCTGATCATTCTCTGGCTTCTCGTTGCGTGCCTGTTTTTCACCATAAAATTGGGTTTTGTCAATCTCAGGCTCCTGCCTCACTCCTTTGCTTTGCTCTTCGACCAAAAGAATGTCAGTCTTTCTGCTCCCGGCGAAATAACCTCCATACAAGCCCTTATGACTACTCTGTCTGCTACAGTTGGGCTCGGCAATATCGCCGGCGTCGCGATCGGTATAAGCATAGGCGGTCCCGGTGCAGTGCCATGGATGGTGATATGTGGCTTTCTCTCCATGTCGCTTAAATTTGCTGAAGTTACTGCAGCCCATAAATATCGCCGTCTCTCCTTTTCTCAAACCCTAGGCGGCCCGTTTTGGTATATCAGGCAGGGCTTTGCCAAAATCAAGCTATCTGCAGTGGGCAAGGCACTCGCGGCGTTCTATGGAGTTTGTCTGTTTGCCTCTTCTGTTGGCGGTGGATCAATGTTCCAGTCAAATCAGACAGTTGTTATGCTGGCGAATAATTTACCAGTGCTCAATGACCGCGCTATCCTGGCATTTTTAGTGGCTGTTATTATTAGTGGCATAATTTTTGGCGGAATTAAGCGTATAGCTTTTGTGTCATCTTTTGTGCTGCCATTTATGAGTGTGCTTTATATATTGTCAATAATTATCATCTTGCTCTCTTATTCTGGTCAGCTGCAGGAGTCCTTGATTTTGATGTTCCATGATGCATTCAACTTTAAAGCAGCTGAAGGGGGGGCATTTTATGCGATGATTACTGGTTTTCGTCGTGGCCTGTTTTCTAATCTTGCCGGTCTTGGGATTTCAGGAATCACACATGCCACTGCCAAAATAGAAGAGCCAGTGCGCCAGGGATGTATGGGCCTGCTGGAGCCTTTCATAGATACGGTGGTGATTTGTTCCATAACCGGTTTAGCTGTGGTGACAAGCGGGGCATACCTGAGCAATGATCTTGCGCAGGCTGAGTTGGGGGGTATATTGCTGGTCAACCAAGCCTTTGCGTCTGTGGGATCTTGGTTTGTGGTATTTTTAACCATTTCCGTGTTTTTATTTGCTATCTCAACTATTATGGCAGTGAGTTATCATGCCGAGGTTGCCTGGAGATATCTATTCGGCGAAAAACTCATCTGGATATGTCGTGTTATTTTTGCTTTGTCAATTTATTTTGGTGGGGTGCTTAAGTTAGACAGTTCACTGCTCGATTTTATTGATTTTTGCGTCTTGTCGTTGGCCGTGCCGAATATTTTGGCTTTATATTTAATCAGCAATGACATTCATTCTGAGTTAAAGCTTTATATTAGCAAGCATGTTAAGCGTTAGTGCCTGTATATTGGTATGACATTAAATATATGCACATAACCAAGATAATGCAAGATTTCGGTCTGGTGATTTGCGGCTTTAAATTATCAAGTGATTTTTGCAATACCCCATGTTTGCATCAAGATTTTTGCTTTAGCTCTAGCATTTCATGCTGTCTTTTTTTAATCTAACCTAGAGATCACAAATTATTGCTTTATGCACAGTTTTTTTATGCTTCTAAGGATTTTTTTGCTGCATGACAGCAGAATTTGGCTGCACAGTGGAGTAGCGCTGCATGCTGGAACGTTTTGCCTAATCATAAATTCATTATTTGCTCTAATATTTCAGTCGGCCTCCCTACAAGTTCCCGGTCTGCTCTGGATAAGCATTTTTTTTGTTATACAGCTGCACCTGCATTATCTTTTTGAGGACGATTTCCAAAACGGCAGCCTGGAGCAATTTTTCCTGACTAGCCATAAAGCCGGAATGATAATTTTATGTAAGATTATCGCCCATTGGCTGCTTATGAGCACTGTGTTAATCATGCCAATTATCGCCACGGTATTCATCCTAGGGCCAGACAAGCCTGCTATTTATGCCTTGGTCAAAATTTTTCCTATAATAACTTTGCTGATTATATGCGTCAGTGCTTTTGCTTCTGCTGTGACGCTTGGATATTCCGCAGGACGCATGTTGATTGGCGTTGTTTCTCTTCCTTTGGTGATCCCGCTGTTCATCCTGGGGTCTAGCCAGATTGCTAATCAGGAAATTTACTTGTTTTGTGTTTTGTGCTTGCTGCTGCCAGTTTTGATCCTTGGTATCTCTTTTAGCTTAAAGCTCATTGCATCAGAAAGCTAGTAGCTACTATTTGAGTATTTAGCATTTGATTATCTTGATATTTCGATCAGCATGAAGCAAATGAATTGTCACCCAGCTCCTGTGCTTTTGCCAATCCTGCTTGCATTTTGCTGATGATTTCATCCGCTTGCTGCGCTATATTTGTATAGCCTGTTGATATAGAGACATTTGAGCCAAACTGAAGATTGATATCTTGCAGGTCACTCTGCACCATTTTACATATTCTTTGCACCGCGTTGTAGCTATTTGCCTGTCCGCACCCCAACAACACAAACATCAGCTTATTGTCCCCGAAATATCCTACTATGTCATCTTTGCGACAAGCTTTGTTCAGGCAGTCAGTGATTTTTTTAAGCATTGATTGATTATTTTGTAAATTTATGGCCCTGTTAGCAGATAGCAACCCAAAGACAGCGTCTATGTTATGCTGATTTCTAAAAAGAGTAATTATCTTGATGAGCTCCCTGCTTGCATTTTCATCAATTATTTGAAACTCGGGATGAGTTTTGTACGTGATATTATGCTGAGCAATATATTCATCACGGAAAATCCCGAGCTTTTCAACGATGCTGATATCTCTGATCAGTAATTCAAATCTCGGATTTTGATCCGTTGACGTCACATAAAATACCTTGATCCTAACTTTTTTTATATTAGAATTTTTATCTTTAATTGCGAAATTTCTTGCTTTGTTGAGCACCGAGGCTAGATCTTGCCCTAGATCATCATACTCCACATAACTATTAATTGTGTCCACAGAATAAGTATCAAGCACATTCTGCAGAGGTAAGCTTTTTAGCTCTGTCTCGGAAAAGCCCAATATACCCTCTGCTGCTTTGTTTAAACCTTCTATTATAATGCTTTTTTGAGCATTGTCTTGACGCACGGCAATTACACAATCGTCCTGTCTTTGCGCTGTCATTGTGTGATGCATGTTGACGCATGTTGATTATCATAAAATCACTGTACTGTTGAAATAGTATAAGAATGCTTAACTTATATAGCTTCATAAAATATTTATATTTAAGCAACATACAAAATATAGATCATTATACTTTTAAATTATATATTAATTAATGATCCTAGATATTATATAAAGTTTTAACCTTTTTAAATTTGCGGCTTCCATGCTTTGCTGTATGCTTACCAAATATTTTGCCTGATATTGCTTGAATTATGCCTTGCTTCATCTAGATATCGACATCTAGGATGGATTATAGCAAACCCCATCCTAAAGGTCTTGGGTGGTTATTCTTCAGAGGTCTCATCTGACTTATATAGCGATTCTCCATATTTATCGTAGAATCTCTTGCTTGCATCGTCTGTGCTCTGTGCCTGTACAGTAGTGATAAACTCAAATTTTCTTTTTTTTAGCTGTGATTGTAGCATGTCCGCTCCGCAGAAACCTACATAAAACGCTAGTATAAGCCAGACCCAGCTGCTCAGATCTGACACGTATTCCTCAAGAAATGATGACCCAATTATTATTGCCAGCATAAGGAAACCCGCTGACCAGATTTTATTATATAGCAGCCAGAAAACGTTAAAAATAAACGCAAGCCAGCGAAAACCTTCTTTGATGAAGATTGCATTTTCTGGCTCTGCTCTGGATTTCAGATAAACCGCATATGTTTTTAATATCATTTTACCCCCCCCTATTGCCTGAAGCTAGCAACTATGCTAGATTAAGCATTATTTATATTCAAATATTAGTTTATGCTAAAAATATTAATATATACTAAAAATTTCTGCCCTTTCTGTGTCAGAGCAAAGAGCATTTTAAAACAACACAACATTGCCTTTAAGGAGGTGGATATCACTGGTGATGAGAGTTTGCATGCTGAAGTTATGGAAAAATCCGGTGGCAGGCGCACTGTGCCGCAGATATTTTTCGGAGACAGGCATATTGGCGGCTGCGATGATCTTGAGACGCTGGCGAATGCAGGAAAATTGCGGGAAAATATTAGCAATGGAAGCGATTAGTGCCCATCCTGGATTTTCCTGGATATTCATTTAGTTTTTGCGCATGTCTTTTGCTAGCTCAGGACAATGTTTTTCTCATCTGAGCTTCTTTCTTCCATAATGCCGACAGTAGAAGTTGGCAACACTATCTCAAAATCATATTTTCTGGCGGTCTGGGCTATGTTAATTAGCAGACTCTGCATGACTCCTCTATACTGTATATATGCGGTTTTCTTGGTAAAGCAATATATTCGAAGCTCCAGGATTCTCTTGCCAATTGCAATAATTGCTGCTGATGTTGTTTGGTTTACATCGATATCTTGGTGATTTATGATTACTTTTTTTATACTATCTATCAGCTGTTCAATTTTATTTAAGTCTTTATATTGAATTTTGATAGTTTCGTGGATTCTGCGGTGCGTCATGCGCGAAGGATTTTCGATTGGAGTGGTGGCAAAGATTGCATTGGGTACGTATACCAATCTTTTGTCGAATTTCCTGATTTGGGTCATGCGCCAACCTATTTTTTCCACTCTACCTTCTATTTCGCTTTGGCCTATGCACCTGATCCATTCTCCGATTGAAAAAGGCCTGTCCATATAAATTGATATAAGGCCGAAAAAGTTAGCCAATGTGTCTCTTGCGGCAAAACCGATAATTACCCCTCCCAATCCACCAAACGTCAGTATGCCGCTTATATCAAGACCCAAATTATACATTATGGTTATGACAGCAATGACCAATACTGAGAAATGCAATAATTTGCTTACCGCGCCTATACTGGAATAATCGATATGTCTGCCGCATTGCTTTCTGTTGGCTATAATATTTTTCTCTGCATCCTTGATAAAAAGCAAAGCAAACCATAGGGTTGCAATGGATATGCTGGCTTCTCTTATAACGCGTATTGGCGGATTGATGATGGATAAAACCTCGTGCTGGGTTCTGCCGCAGGCATCTTCTGTAGCTAGTGCAATTCCTAGGATGATAATCAGCAGCGATAACGGCTTGATTGTTGCATGGATAAATGCCTGATAAAAAGCGTTAGTGGATATTTTTTTTGAATGTCTCTGCAAAAAACACAAGGCTAGTTTGAGTATGTAGCTTATTAATATACTGAGCAGAGCTGCAATAGTAATATGAATGGCGATTGCAGCTGCTTGGTTTGTTATTTTAGTATATAAATATTCGGTTAGCATAATAACTGCGTAATAATTTTTATTACTTGCTGATAATTATCTTACTTTAATCTCGCGAGTTCTTATCAGGCTTAGCTTTAGCAGTTTTCTTGATGGAATGTCAATACGGATAGGATTTGCTAAGGAAGCCTGGGGAGCAAGCAAAGTTATTATATTAACCAAGTTTAGTGTAGCATTTAGCTAAACTTTATTTCTTAGAAATATTATATGTTTGCCTTATCAAACCTTACGACTGAGATGGCTATACTTTTGGTCATTTTGAATGCTCTCAAGAGAGCTGCTCATGCTTGCCATGCCTTCTTTTAGGCTCCTACCTTAGTTATATTAAATAAATTTACGTTTTGAGCTGATTAGTTAGTAGTGCGTTAATATAAAATTATATGTTGTATATAAATTTTAGTTGTAGTAGGATTGCTGAAATTCTACTATTAAGAGAGTTGTATGGCCAAAAGTCCCCGTAAAAGACCTGGAGAACCCGAGCACAGAGGTCCTGCAGCAAAGCTTGTAAAGGAGACAGCAAAGGCAGTAGCGAGGGCGGCTGCATTCACTCAATGGTTTGCACTTGAGCCTATACCGGCCTCTATATTTTTTCTTACTTTTTTAGAAGGAGCAACAGCCCAGGCTCTTGGAGGTCTCTCGAGCAAGGCCTCATCACTTACTGACACAACATCGCAAATCCCGCCAAGCAGCAGCACAGGGCCAAGCAGCAGCTCTGCC
>BLZN01000021.1 GCA_014132315.1 Rickettsiales bacterium
CTCAGCCCGCAGTAATACAAACAAAGACTCAATCAGCAACAACACAGACTCAGCCAATGAAAGTAAAAGTGGGCTTGCTAACTGGCTGTTTAATGGCAATTAATTCAATGTGGAATAAGTGGCCTGGATTCAAGCTACTTTCCATCTTGACCTTCATTGTCTTTCTTGCATTTTCGCCTATTATTGGAATAGCTGCTCTTTGCGGAGCTACAAAAGAGGCTGAGATAAACCCTGAGCAAATTAAAACATGCGGATCTCAAGAGCGTTCGCACTCTAATCTAGAGAATGCAAAAAGTGAGCCAATGCAGCGTACAAATGTTGCAAAACAGCAAGATGTGTCTTAAACTAGAAGAAGAGCTAGCTCATCAAGCTGCGGATATCGCTCATGTATGACAATAATAATATATTTGCTAAAATCTTAAGAGGGGAAGCAGAGGCCAAAATAGTGTATGAAGATGAAAAAATTTTGGCCTTCCACGATAAATATCCTATTGCGCCAGTCCATATTTTAGTTGTGCCCAAAGCGCAATATATCTCCTTTGATGATTTTATATGCAAAGCAGATACAGATGAGGTAGCTAAGTTTTTTCGCATTGTAAGAAAAATTGCCGCTGATTTAGGATTAGAAGAATCTGGCTATAGAATAGTAACCAACCATGGCGAAAATGCTGGACAGGTAGTCTTTCATTTTCATATCCACATAATCAGCGGCAACAAACTGAACAGGGAAAAGCTTAATCTATAAATATCTGAGAAAGCACAGATTTTCCATCCCCACTCGCTTCTTCTTGCAAAATTTAGCTCATTTTATCTAAATGTCGCCCTTTATTTGGATAACCGCAGTGACTTTCTCAGATCTGTTCTCCGCCACATCTGTAGCTGGTGGGATTTCTAGTTTTGCAAGAATGGTAGACATTTCATCTGAATGATCTTTGCACTGTTCCAGGACTGCATCAAATAACTGTATTATCGTGCCACTCTGTAATTTATCTGCACTTTTCTCCAAAGATGTGCATAATTTATCGATACACCGATAGCACATCAAAATATCATCTGGGAGTCGAGGTTCTTTATTAATAGCGCTTTCTATTTTTGAGTACTGCTCCGCATGCTCCTTTACTGAAGTCGCATATTTATTGATAGAACCATCTATATTGTCACAATCTTCTTGCAACTTGGGAATGCACTCTTGGAGATCTGGACATTTTATATTCTGCGCTAGAGATTTGAGTTGAGTTTTTATTGCTGGCAATTCTTCATGACAAGCTTTGTTAAAGAGCTTTGCTGTGCCTAGCGCAAATTCACCAGGATATCTTGCTTGCTCAATGTTATGCTTATTATAATAAACTAGAGATTCATAACTTTCTTCAACGTCTTAAAGAGTTTTTATTGCCTCTGTTATAGATTGCATTGCTTCTTAGATGAACTGATCTATCCTAGGCATAGCTCCTCCTCTAAAAATTTTAAATAAACATATCAAGCTTAATTGGGCAGCGCAAAGGAAGATTAATTTTTAAAGTATTCTGCAGCAGACCTCCCAAATCACCCAGCAACAGAAACATCAGCTGGAAGCTTGTAGATGAAAATATCAAGTTTAAGGCAGCTGGATATTGCAATAACAAAAAACATGACTATATAAATAGCAGAGTAGACAAATAATTAATGTTGAGGAAGCAATATGTCATCAGCGGATTATATAATTGGGATTGACCTAGGGACCACAAACTCCTGTGTAGCGATAATGGAAGGCGGCAGCCCAAAAGTCATCGAGAATGCAGAAGGTGTGCGCACAACCCCATCTATGGTCGCATTCACGGAATCCGGTGAACGTCTAGTGGGAGATCCCGCCAAAAGACAAGCTGTTACTAACCCTAAAAACACAATATATGGCAGCAAAAGGTTGATCGGCAGAAGCTATAGCGAGGTAAAGCAGTATATCGACTCGCTGTCTTATGCAGTGCAAGAAAAGAACAATAGATTGGTTATCCAAACTCAAGCTAAGTTCAACAGCAAGAGCGAATTCAGGCCCGAGGAAATAGGCGCAGAAATACTAGCCAAAATGAAAGAAACAGCCGAGAGTTATTTGGGCAAGCCAGTCAAAAGAGCCGTGATCACTGTGCCTGCATATTTTAATGACTCACAACGCAAATCAACCAAAGATGCAGGCACGATTGCAGGTCTGAATGTGCTAAGAGTTATCAACGAACCAACTGCTGCTGCTCTAGCCTATGGACTGGAAAAAAAACACCATGGGCATGTGGCAGTTTATGATTTGGGAGGAGGAACCTTCGATGTTTCAATATTAGAAATAGGGGATGGAGTATTTGAGGTTAAATCAACTAATGGCGACACGCAGCTGGGCGGAGAAGATTTCGACCTGAAAATCTTTGATTATCTTGCCAGTGAATTCAAAAAAAGCAGCGGCATAGATTTAAGCCAAGATCCCTTAGCGAAACAAAGGCTCAAAGAAGCAGCAGAAAAAGCAAAACTAGAGCTCTCCAGCGCACTAGAAACTGAGGTGAATTTGCCTTACATCACAGCTGATGCCTCAGGACCAAAGCACTTGAATATAAAAATAGCACGCGCTAAGCTTGAGAGCTTGGTGATGGATTTGATCGAGGGAACAATGAAGCCCTGCAAAAAAGCCTTAGAGGATGCCAAAATAAGCGCTAGCGAAATCCAGGAGGTCATCCTGGTTGGGGGCATGACGAGAATGCCAAAAGTACAAGAAAAAGTGAAGGAATTCTTTGGCCGGGATCCACACAAAGGCATTAATCCCGATGAGGTAGTAGCTATCGGCGCTGCGATCCAAGGCGGTATCATAGAGGGAGATGTGCGGGACGTATTGCTCCTCGACGTTACGCCGCTGTCCTTGGGCATAGAAACGTTAGGTGGCGTGTTCACAAGGCTCATTGACCGCAACACCACAATACCCACCAAGAAATCGCAGGTCTTCTCGACCGCTGAGGATAATCAATCTGCAGTGACAATCAAAGTATACCAAGGAGAGCGAGAAATGGCCGCAGATAACAAAAGCCTTGGACAGTTTAACTTGGAGGGGATCCCGCCCGCTCCGAAAGGTATGCCGCAAATCGAAGTAACATTCGAAATAGACGCAAACGGCATAATGCATGTTTCAGCAAAGGACAAAGGTTCCGGCAAGGAACAGAAAATCGCTATCCATGCCACAGGATCAGGAGAGCTATCAGACGCAGAAATCAGCAAGATGATCAAAGATGCGGAGGAAAATGCTGAAAAAGACAAAAAACGCAAGGAACTCGTTAGTGTGCGCAATGAGGCGTCTGCACTAATATACTCAACTGAAAAATCGCTTGCAGAGCACGGGGGGAAAATTAGTGAGTCCGATAAGGCAGAAGTGCAAAAGGCTCTGGATGAGCTCAATGCTGTTATCACAGAAGAAAATATCGAGGAAATTAAGGCCAAAACCACTAGCCTATCTCAAGCAGCAATGAAGATTGGTCAGGCTATATATAGCCAAAATGCAACTTCGAACAACAGCGACTCATCGTCTACGAATGACAGCAAAGATAGCGGCGAGGAAAAGGTAGTGGATGCTGATGAGGATAAAGAGGATAATAAGGATCAAAGCTAGCAGCCCAAGCAAATCTTACTATGGATAAAAAAGACTATTATGAAATACTGGGGGTATCAAGGAGCGCGACACAGGATGAGATAAAAAAAGCGTACCGCAAGCTAGCTTTGAAATATCATCCCGATAGAAACCCTGGCGATAAAAATGCAGAGGAGCAGTTTCGTCAGGCATCTGAGGCCTATGAAACATTAAAGGATGAACAGAAGAGAGCAGCATATGACCGTTTTGGTCATAGTGCCTTTACAGGGGGCGGAGGCAGCACAGCTGGCGCTGGAGGCTTTCAAGCAGGTTTTGACTTCTCTGATTTATTCAGTGACTTTTTCGGTGACTTCGCTCAGGGCCAGACCAGAGCCCAAAGCAATAAAGGTGCAGACTTAAGATATGACATAAAGCTCACACTTGAAGAGGCTTACAAAGGCTTAGAAAAAACTATCAGCTTTGCTGCTTTGGCTAAATGTAATTTTTGTAATGGCACCGGCGGT
The DNA here is from genome assembly GCA_014132315.1 of Rickettsiales bacterium. Lineage (GTDB taxonomy): Bacteria > Pseudomonadota > Alphaproteobacteria > Rickettsiales > BLZN01 > BLZN01. The sequence continues at coordinate 4,096 of BLZN01000021.1, forward strand.
CAGGCAGGCGCTCGCCCCATCACTTGCAATATCTGCAAAGGCACGGGGCGAATGAGAACGCAGCAAGGATTTTTTACGGTAGAGCGCACCTGCAACCAATGCCAAGGCATAGGGGAGATAATCCAGAATCCTTGTCATAAGTGCAACGGTAGCGGCAGGTATAAACAATCAAGAAATCTGGTAGTCAAAATACCTGCAGGAGTGGATGATAACACCAAAATCAAGCTAAGTAATGAGGGTGAATGTGGCCTCAGGGGTAGCGGCAACGGTGATTTATACGTATGTACATCCATTAAACCGCATCATTTTTTCACCCGTAAAGACAACGACCTATATTGCCAAGTGCCACTGTGCATTACAACAGCAGCCCTGGGGGGATCGATCAAGGCCCCTTCTATAGGCGGCAAGTTTGCAACCATAAACATACCAGCTGGAACGCAAAATGATGTGCAATTTAAGCTTAAAAATAAAGGCATGCCATATATAAGATCTTCTAGACATGGCGATATGTATGTTAAGGTTAATGTAGAAGTACCAGTAAAAATCAATAAAAAACAGAGAGAGTTGCTAGAGGCACTGGAGAAGGAATTCACTGCTGAATCCAATCCGCAATCAGAAGGTTTTTTCAAGAAAATGAAGAATTTTTGGTAGGATGCGTTTGTAGTGGGATATAAAGCATAAACAGCCATTAATTGCTTAATCTACCTAAAATTAGATAGCTATTTACTTTATTTATAATTCATCCTCGCTGCTTTGGCCTTTTTCAAGCGGAACAACATAAAGCTCAAGGCGATGTCCGACCAACCTGTAGCCATGCTGTTTGGCAATACTCTCTTTTAATAACTCAAGATCAGCATCATGAAATTCAATAACCTCGCCGGTCTCAACGTTAATCATATGATCATGATGGTCATTGGAGCTTTCATAACGCGACTGAGAATCGCCGATAAAATTATGTTTCTCTACGATACCGTGCTCCTCAAATAGCCTCACTGCTCTATATACAGTAGCAATGCTTATAGAGGGGTCTAGCTTGACTGATCTTTCGTAAAGCTCCTGAACATTAGGGTGGTCGTGAGCACTAGAGAGAACTTTTGCCACCACCCTACGCTGATCTGTCATCTTAAGATTCTTTTTCAGGCACTCTTTTTCTATGTCCGAACTCATAGTTAGCAACCCAAGCTAAACGCTATTATCCAAATTGCTATTAGCAAAATCCCAATTCACTAGATACTGCATAAAAACTTCTATATAATCCGGCCGCTTATTCTGATAATCCAAATAATAGGCATGCTCCCAGACATCAATGGTCATTAGAGGGACTTGGTCTCTGACCAATGGATTATCGGCATTGGAAGTCTTGACAACTTTGAGTTTATTGTTAGACCTGTCCAGAACCAACCAAGCCCATCCACTGCCAAACTGAGTTTTGCCAGCTTGCTTAAACTGCTGAGCAAAATTCTCAAAATCTCCGAAATCATCCTTGATTTTCCGCACCAATTCTCCAGTCGGCATGCCCCCACCTTCTGCTTTCATCGACTTCCAATAAAAATCGTGGTTCCATGCCTGCGCCGCATTATTGAAAATCGCCGCTTTATCTGGTTTAGAATGAGCAGTTGCTATAATTTCTGGCAGCTTCATCTCTGTAAACTCAGAACCTTTTATTAGGTCGTTTAAATTTTTCACATAAGTAGCGTGGTGCTTACCATGATGAAAACCCAGAGTTCTAGCAGAGATATGAGGCTCTAGAGCATTCATCTCATAAGGCAAATTAGGTAATTCAAACTTCATGTCATCCCTCTTTTTGATAAAAAAACTATTAGCAATCTTGATAGGCTTAAAAGCACAAAGAGCTGCAGCGTAAAGCGTTCCTCGCAAAAAATCTCTTCTGCTTATAAGAATTTTTTATTTTTGAAAATTTACAATCTATATACAGATAAAATTTTGACATATAACTTGTCAAGGTTTATATAAATTATACAAGCTAATTACTTAAGTACAGCATATGCAGCTCACCAGACTAAACATCGAAGAATTGCAAAATGGCCTCAGGGCCGGACAATTCAGCGCCAAAGAAATTATTGATTCATATGCAGAAGCAATAGAGCAAGAAAAGCTCAATGCCTTTGTAACCAAAACTTTGGAACAGGCAAAGATCCAAGCAAAGATCGCTGATCAAAACATAGCTAAAGGCAAAATGCGCATGCTGGAAGGTGTGCCAGTTGGCATCAAAGATCTTTTTTGCACTAAAGGCGTCAAAACAACCGCCTGCTCCCGCATCTTGGAGAATTTCATTCCGCCTTATGAATCCACTGTGTCTGCAAAGTTGCTGCATGCAGGCGCAATAATGATGGGCAAAACAAACATGGATGAATTTGCCATGGGCTCCAGCAACAAAAATAGCTGTTTCGGTCCCACGATAAATCCCTGGCAAACAGCAGAGGAGCTGACGCCTGGTGGCTCATCGGGCGGCTCGGCTGCGGCAGTGGCAGGATATCTCTGTGCTGGTGCCTTAGGCAGCGACACCGGGGGCTCGATCCGTCAGCCTGCCTCCTTCTGCGGCGTTGTAGGCATCAAGCCAACATATGGCAGGTGCTCTCGACATGGAATGATTGCATTTGCCAGCTCACTAGACCAGGCAGGAGTGTTCGCGCGTTCAGTCAAAGACGCGGCCTATCTGTTGCAAGCCATATGCGGATATGATGAGCAAGATGCAACTTCTTTGAACATAGAAACACCAAGATTTGTTGATTCAATAAACCGGAAAGTTAACAAATTAAGAATCGGTATACCAAAAGAATATCAATCTCAGAATACATCAACAGAAATAAAAAATTTGTGGCAAAAAAGCATAGAATGGCTGCAGGAGGCGGGTGCAGAAGTAGTGGAGATCAGCTTACCTCATACGGAATATGCGCTACCGACATATTATATCATTGCTCCTGCAGAGGCCTCATCCAACCTCGCGTGCTATGATGGACTGCGCTACGGGTCCAGAATAGAAGCAGATTCTTATCAAGAAATGTATGCCAAAACCCGCGATGCAGGCTTTGGAGCAGAAGTGAAACGCCGCATATTAATCGGTACATACGTATTATCAGCCAGTCACTATGGCCAATACTATCAAAAAGCACAAAAGATAAGGAGTTTAATAATTCAGGATTTTGCAGATGCATTCACAAAAGTAGATGCCATACTAATCCCCACAACCCCCTCTGATGCTTTCAAGCTAGCAGATAAAATCGATAATATATCAATGTATAGTAACGATTTCTTTACCGTGCCGGCGAGTTTAGCGGGCTTGCCTGCAATTTCTGTGCCCGTTGGGCTTTCCAAAAAAAATCTACCGCTAGGGATACAAATAATAGGTAATTATTTTAATGAAGACACAATATTAAAC
>BLZN01000022.1 GCA_014132315.1 Rickettsiales bacterium
GGCTGAGTCTGTGTTGTTGCTGATTGAGTCTTTGTTTGTATTACTGCGGGCTGAGGGTTAGTGCGCTGCGGATTATCTGGCTTTTCAGAATTTGTTTGGATATTTTGGCATCTGTTTGAAATTACAGTTATATCCTGATTTGCTTCAGAATATACCCTGTTGCCATTGTTTAGTAGGGACCCCAGATAATTGCCTCCAAGTATATGTAAGTGCAAATGGGGTATAGTAAATTCGGAATGTTTGCCATTATTCATTATTATTCTATATCCAGACTTCTCTAGTCCGCATATTTCTGTTGCAACATGCCTTACAATTTTACAAAAGTGACTCATATCTTCTTTGTCCGCTTTGGCTACAAAGTCCTGAAAACAGGTATATTGGCCTTTAGGGACAACTAGGACGTGGACTTTTGCTCTGGGATATTTATCCAGGAATGCTATTACTCGATCATCTTCGTAGACTACTTTAGCAGGCTCCTCACCTCTTAGGATTTTAGCAAATGTATTTTTATTATCATACTCATTAAGTGAAGGGGTATTTGGCATAGGTTAACTTCTTAATTAATATATTATTAAGATATAATATCATTTATTAAGAAGAAATACAATCTAAATTGTAACTATATTAACTATTTTGTTTGGCACTACTATTATTCTGCTGATTTTTTTTGTAGCAACGGCTTGTTTTATCTTTTCTTGTGCCAGAGCAATATCTATTAATTTTTCTTTTTCGGTGTCTTTTAAGACGTTAATTGTTGCTCTTAGTTTGCCGTTTATTTGGATGGCAACCGTCACTTCTTTGTCTGATAGATATTCTGCTTCTGTCTCTGGCCAGGGTTGCTTGCAGATCAGTCCCTGCCCACCAATTTCCTCCCAAATCCTTTGTGCAATGTGCGGCACAAAAGGCTCTAGCATCCTGATTAAGATTTTAAAGTTACCTATATGTTTATCATGATCTATTAGATGGGTAGATAATTCACGTAGACGTGCTATAGCTTTATTAAATTGGTAATTGTTGATATATATAGTGACATCATATATTGCTTTATGAATAAATCCCTGCTCTGTTTTTGCTTCATTGTCTGATTCTTGATTTGAATTATATGTCTGCCCCAAATTCCATAGTTTTTTGATATAGCGCCAGGCACCCTCAATCCCTTCTTGTGACCATTCCATGTCCCTCCCTGGCGGGTTGTCTGACATCATGAACAATCTCGCGGTGTCCGCCCCATATTGCTTGATGATGGAGTCAGGCTCAACCACGTTTTTTTTCGATTTACTCATTTTTTCTATTGGTCCGGTCACCGCATCTGGCCCGGATTCTGCCTCTTCTGGGAAGAGCCACTGACCATTTTTGTCTTTGTAGGTTCTATGGCAGACCATGCCTTGTGTGAGCAAACTCGAGAATGGCTCTTTGATGGATAAATATCCATATTTTTTCATCAGGCGAGTGAAAAACCGGGCATAAAGCAGATGCATCACTGCATGCTCCACTCCCCCTATGTAATGATCCACCGGCAGCCAATATGCACATTCTTCTTTATCTATAGTTTTGCTGGGGGAGCAAAACGCAGCGAAATACCATGAAGACTCGAAAAATGTATCAAAAGTATCGGTCTCACGCGTGGCATTGCCGCCACATTTGTGGCATTTTATGTGTTTCCAGCTGGGGTGGTGGTCCAGAGGGTTGCCGCTTTTGGTGAAGTCGATTTCCCTTGGCAGAGTAATCGGCAGATCTTCCGCTCTTTCTGGGAGCATCCCGCAGCTGCTGCAATATATAACCGGGATTGGGCAGCCCCAGTAGCGCTGTCTGGACACGCCCCAGTCTTTTAGTTTATATCTTGTGATTTTTTGGCCTATTTTTCTTTCCTCAAAATATTTACAGATTGCTGTTTGTGCTTCTTGGTTGGTGAGGCCATCCAGAAATTCTGAGTTGACCATGGTTCCGCTTCCGGTGTAGGCTTTTGAGCAATCTATATTTTCTGTCTGAACTACCACATCGATTTCCAGATTATATTTCGTGGCAAACTCAAAATCTCTCTGATCATGAGCAGGGCATCCAAAAAGCGCACCTGTGCCGTATTCCGCCAGCACAAAATTCGCAACAAATATAGGTAGTTTTTTTCCTTTGATGACCGGGTGCTCGGCATATAACCCGGTGAAGCAACCTTCTTTTTCTCTATAATCCTTTTGATGGGTTTTGATAAATTGTGCTAGCTCCTGATTGGTTTTTGATAGCTCTTCTGAGATGGGATGATCGGCCGATATTGCCAGGAAAGAGGCGCCAAATATGGTTTCTGGCCTGGTGGTGAAGGCCTCAATTTGTTCTTTTCTGCCTATGACATCGAACCAGATATTGGCGCCCTCTGATTTCCCAATCCAGCTTTTTTGCATCAGCGGAACTTTTGCGGGCCATTTTTTGAGCAGTTCTAAGTCTTGCAAAAGTTCGTCCGCAAAATCAGTGATTTTAATGAACCATTGCTGCAGCTTTTTCTTCTCTACTGCTGCCCCGGAGCGCCAACCCTTACCGTCTATCACTTGTTCGTTTGCCAGCACAGTCTGATCCACCGGATCCCAATTCACCCAGGATTCCTTGCGATATGCCAGGCCATCTTTCAGCAATGCTAGAAACAGCTTCTGTTCAAATTTATAATATTCTGGGTCGCATGTCTTAAGCTCGCGTTCCCAGTCATAGGACAGACCGATTGATTTCAGCTGCTGGCGCATATAGCTGATGTTTTGCTCTGTCCAGTCAGCGGGATGCACTTTGTGTGCAAAAGCAGCATTTTCTGCCGGCAGGCCAAATGCATCCCAGCCTATCGGATATAAAACATTATAGCCCTGCGCCCTCATGAAGCGAGCGATCACATCTCCTATGGTATAGTTGCGCAGGTGCCCTATGTGCATCCTGCCTGAAGGATATGGAAACATCTCCAGTACATAGCATTTTGGTTTATCTCGATCTGAGCTTGAGCGAAATACCTCCTCTGCTTCCCACTTTTTTTGCACAGCATTTTCGGCTTCTTTGGGGTTATAGCTTGTTGCCATCTGCCTTCTCTAATCTTGATATTGTTACTTTTCTTAGTTTATTAATATAGTAGCTATGCACAAAAAGGGTTTTTTGTCAATTTGTTGCTGCCTATCTTACAATTTTATATGGCTTGTTCTATATTTTTCTGCTGCCCTGATATAAAATAAGTTTTTATTAATATAATTACTACTTTTATGAAGCCCAGCCCCAAGCCAGCAAAAACAGATAATGTCCATTATATAGGCCATCGCGCTCGTCTGCGTGAGAGATTTATAGCATCCAAGTGCGGAGCAACTCAAGATTATGAATTATTAGAGATACTGCTGTTTTCTGCAAAACTCAGAGGTGATGTTAAGCCTCTGGCTAAATCTTTGATTAAAGGTTTTGGGGGATTTGACAGAGTATTTTATGCTTCGGCAGATGAGCTGCGCGCTGTGGATGGGGTAAATGATTCTGCGGTTGCAGCTATAAAAGCCGTCTATGAATCCATAGAAAAGATTTTGCATGCTGGGATTGAGAAAAAGCCCGTAATAGGCAATTGGAAAAAGATTGTAGAATATCTGCGTTATAGCATTGGTGGAGCAAGCACGGAGAACTATAGGGTTTTGTATCTAAACAAGAAGAATATGTTGATTGCCAATGATTTGCAAGATTTTGGTACGGTTGATCAGGTGCCTATGTATTGTCGTGAGATAATAAGGCGAGCACTATTTTTGAAGGCTTCGGCATTAGTGCTTGCTCATAATCATCCGAGCGGCGATCCCCAGCCTTCTCAGGCGGATATAGAGGTTACTAATCAGCTAGATCAAGCTTGCTTTAGTGTCAGTATTAAGCTAATAGATCATTTGATTTTAACAAAAAACGATCATTTCAGCTTTATCCAGAATAATTTACTTTAGCGGCAGCGGAGCTATGCAGATATAGCATATAAGTATTAGCAAGCCTTTGATATGGCTTTTGCTTGATGTTTCTTATTCGAGGCAGTCCTGCAGCTGAATTATTGTTTGTTTTGGGTGCTAATGCTGTTTTATATTAAGGCTCAGCATCGGAATTATCTGGTTTTTGCATAAATTGTTAATATTGTTAGCTTGACTTCATGACTCATCTAATCTTTAATTTAGGAAATACTATAAAGAGAGTTTACTATGCCTGGTACAAATAACTTTTCAAGTGCAGAGAAGCTAGAAGGCCTTCGAAAAGAACTTGAGAATTCTTATCGCAGGCTGCGAGGTCTATTAAATAATAAAATATTAGAACATCCCACGAGATCCTCTAAACTCGAGCAGATAATGGCAGATTTCTTAAGGCAATGTCCTATCGTGATAGGTGACTACCTTACAGAAATTTCAGAAGATTCTGCATGGTTTAATCAAAATGTTGATGCATTCCAAGACAGAACGGAAAAATGTGACATTCTTAAGGAAATCCGAAAGAGTTTGGTGGAACCCTTAAATGCCTTCCTGGACAAACATGTGACAGAGCAAAAGAAAGGTACCTATAAAAAGCAAATACCAGCTTCAATGACGGACAAAATAGCAGAAGAGCTCCACAATTCTAGTCAAGTTCCTAATAGCAGAAACAAAATTTCTCCAGATAATGTAAAGGTACTTGTAAAAGAAATAACAGATTTAATGACAGATATTGCTAGTAGCACTAAGAAATATTTGGAACAAAGCATAGATACATCTGCTGAGAATTCGAGCTTGTATCAAACTGTTCAGGATTATCTAAATGGATGGAAACCACTACCCAGAACACAAGATGTTCAAGGATGTTTGCGAAGGACAATTAAAGATTTAACAAGCAAACTTGCCGTATCTACTACTCTAGGCATAGATCCTGACAGTAATAATAAAGATTGCCAAAAAATACGAGACGGAATATCTGCATTTAAGGTTTTGGCAGAATTTAAGGAGATATTAGACAAAGTTTCACTAGAATTGCCAATAGGACATCTAAGGTCGCTAACCTTAGAAGCAAGCAAAGCATCGTGCGATGAAGCGACGCAAAGGCTGGCATATGCTGTGTGTGCAGGAAAGACCAGGGCAGCTATTCGTAATATTTTTTGCGATTCTATCTTAAAGCTTTGTTGTAAAGAGGATTATATAGCAAAGCATGGCGAGTTTCAGAGAGTGTTATTGCAATATCTTAAAGCGCAATACGCCATAGAACAGAACTACTCCAATACATTACCTATTAATACCCTTGCCAGAGACAAAAATTTCACAACAATTTTTGTAGGGTATTTTGCAAGTCATTTTGCAGAGATGCCTTGCCTGGAAGAGAATGAATGTTCCGAAGTGAGGGGGCTAGCACGTTTTGCTTATTATTTGCGTAGTGTCTACGAGACGCTTGAGCGACTTAATGAGCGCACACCAGTTGCCTCTCCTGTGGCAGACGCATCATCTCTTCACGGCTCATCACTACCAGCCTTAGAAAGCTCATCAAGAAGCGCCTCACCGTTTTTGTGTGATGTTGCAGCAGCAGATCATCCGGGGTTTTCATCTAGCCTTGCACATCAGTTCGCCCCATCAGCATCTTCGGAATGCGACAAAAGTTCTGCGCTAGATCTGCAGAATCAAGAGAGATCAAAAGAACATTATCCGTTTGACTTATATAGTCTTATTTATGAACAAGACATGCAAAAATCTGATATTGAACAGATAGTAGAATTGCTTAAACACGAAATAGCATCGCTTAAACAGCAATTAGAAGTTTTTAGAGAGAAAACGGACAGAATTGAATCAGAGCGCGATTTCTTGTTTGATCAAATTGAAGAATGTCGTCAAGCAATTGGCAAACTGGCAGGAAATGTAAGTGAGAATGCACAAGGAGTGCAAGAAGTGTTAGCTAGTAGTTCAGAAGAACTGAAAAAAATTACTGATGATATAGGCAAAATCCAAGAATCGAGAGTTTCTAGTGACTCAAGTGCTTCTATAGTTATTAACGAAATCAAAAAACATTTTGCTGTTCTGCAAGAAGAACATGCAGAACATTTGGCTGCTGTGAAAACAAAACATGACAAAGAGCTTAGAGATTGTGAAACAAGACTGCAAAATTTTAACGTAAACCACTCGAAGCATATAAGCAAAATTACAAGCGAGTTTGAAGAATTATCAGGAACTTATAAAGAACTTTCTCAGAGATTTGAACAAGCCCAAGGAGCATTAGAAGATAAAGAAAAGGCAATGCTTAAAAAGGATAAGGAAATTGCAGAAAAAGAAAAGCTAATAAAAATTTTAAAATCCGAGCTTAATGAATCACATAAAATTTTGGAAGAAGCTTCAGAATCACACGCAAAACAATTGTCTGACCAAAAAACAGAATCATTAAAACTACACAAACAGCTGAAGCAAATTTGGGAAGCGTTATTGCCATTACAAGGGCTAATATCTCCAGCAGGAACACAAGAAGTATCAGAAGCAATGTCATCAAAAGAGCCCTTTGAGATGACGGAACAATACGACCCAGAAATTCACTCAGAGCATTTCTTGAGTGTTATTAATGATTTAATTGAGAAGCTACAAAATATTTTAGAAAAAAAATCGAGAACTGAACATGAGCTTGGGGAGAAAGATAAAGAACTATCAAAATTACAACAAAGTGTGGAAGTTTTGAAACCTAAAGCTGATACAAGTATTGATTCAGTAGCTGATGAATCTTTTAATAAAATGCAAAATGACATGCAAACTAAAAGCCAACATGCATTTACACTTGACCCTATTTCAGAGATAAAGATAGTAGCACAAGCTTTAAAATTTTTGGAAATTTGCGCACAAATCCAGGATAATTTGCCTAAGCAATTCTCATATGAGGACAAAATTAATACAAAAAACAACAGAACCATATTAGAAATTACGCTTAAGTCTGAAAAGCAGGCAAAATCAGGGTCCCTTGAAGAGTACAAAGAGAAATTGCAGAATATATCAACAGCTATAAAGCAATTAACTAAGGGCAGTTCGAATGATGCTGAAAAGCAACAGCAGCTGCCAGATGACTTTAGCAAATATCCCCTTCTTCTTGCTCAAGACATGCTCAGGCGACTACATGATATTATCGTGCTTAATAACAAGCGCTGCAGGCAAGAATCACTAAGGCAACAAGCAGAAGCATCAGGAGAAGAAGAGCGGCAGAGCACTTCAACGCCCAATTCTTCCAAAAGTATTCGAGCAGAATCAGGAGCTAAGCAATCTGCCTTTGATGACGCAGGAAGCCCTCTTTCAGTCACAAAGGACCAAGACTTTTACTCCTTTTATGATGCACCTGATACTCCAAGAATGTCTTTATTGCATTATTTATCCCCCACCCACTGCGAAGAAGAATCAAAGGAAAAACAGAGCGGCCGGGATGGTGGGCCTGATGGCACTTCTACTAGTAGGGCAAGAGCGCTAACGGAGTTCTCCACAGGAGAAGAAGATGTCTATGAGGCAGGAGCAGAAAAACCAGGTTCGCCGCCATCAACATTTGTTAGTGCCTCATTAGGAATATTACCTTTTACTGATGGTGATAAGCTCCCAACAACACCGGAACAGCAGAACACCGCAGAAATTGTTCCGTGACGCTGATCAAAACGATTAGTAGCTTGCCTAGCTAAGTTCTTACTGCTCCTAAGGTGTTAGCTAGTTATAGATCTTAGGCTGGCTAACACTGACGAGCAATAACAATATCCTAAAACATATGTTTTAGGATATTGTTATTCTTAGTTAGAAAAAATCACTGTGCCTCGCTAACCTTGAGATCTGGAGGTAGGGATAACAGAT
>BLZN01000023.1 GCA_014132315.1 Rickettsiales bacterium
CCTGTTAGAAGAAGGAATCCAATAGTAAGACCGACAACAATAAATTTGGATTTTTTATTATCTTCCGGCATGTTAATATCTCTATTGATAAAACTTAATTATATCATATATTATTATTTAATACAATTAAAAAATAAATTTTACAGTTGTTTTTCGTTAGTAATATTTCCTAGAATAGTTTTTGCTAATGATTAGTTGGATATTTCTGGCTTTTGAACTAGTTTTTTAACTCTGATTTATAATGAGGGAATACTAGTATAGCTAACACGTCTATCTTGTCCGATTAAACATCAAGCTTTATGCAGATGTATTTACTTTTTAAGTATTTTATGCAGTATCCATATAATCCTAATATTTTAAGTTTTTACTCCGAATGCATTTAAGTAATATTTAAGGAAAATTGTGTATAATAGTTCTTTAACTACTCGTTTATATTGAAATATACTATATATAGTATGTTTATTATTTTTTAAACACAAAATGATGTAATTACAGCATGACATACGTAGATCTATTTGCTATAATAAAGTAGTTGAAAATGAGCGGGGGTATAAAATGCATGGTATAGTGCTTACAGAAAATAGAGATAATAGGCTTACTTCTTTTGGTAAGGCAGTTTTGTGCGATCGCTACCTGCTGTGCGATGAAAGCTATCAGGGTATGTTCGCGCGCGTTTCTTCTTGCTATGCAGATGATGCAGCACACGCACAGCGTCTTTATGATTATATGAGCAAATTGTGGTTTATGCCTGCAACTCCTATACTCAGCAACGGAGGAGCAGACAGAGGCTTGCCCATATCCTGTTTTTTAAATGAGACACAGGATAGCTTGGAAGGCATAGTTGATCTGTGGAACGAGAATGTCTGGCTCGCTGCGCGCGGCGGTGGAATCGGAAGTTATTGGGGCAATTTGCGCTCTATAGGAGAGCAGGTCAGGAGAAGCGGCAAGACTTCCGGCATTGTGCCTTTTATTGTGGTGCAGAATGCCTTAACTCTTGCAATTTCACAAGGGTCGCTCAGGAGAGGTAGTTCTGCAGTATATTTGCCGGTTTGGCACCCGGAAATTGAGGAATTTCTGGATTTGAGAAAACCTACTGGCGGCGATCCGAATCGTAAGGCCCTGAACATCCATCATGCGGTTGTGATCAATGATGCATTTATGCAGGCAGTGGAGCACGATCTGGATTGGAATCTGATTAGTCCTAAAGATAACCATACCGTAATTTCAACAGTAAAAGCGCGCAGTCTTTGGATCAAGATCCTTACTACTAGGATAGAG
>BLZN01000024.1 GCA_014132315.1 Rickettsiales bacterium
GATGGCTTCACTGACCTCCGGGTTTTTAGCCAATTCAAGGACGGTTTGTTTGAAGGTATCAAGGCTGGTATTAACGTTTTTTTGCCAAAGCTTGAATAAATTATCAATAATGTTCGGCGTTTTTTTTGCATCATCATCTTGGTTAGACTCGGCATCAAGAGCAGCGCGAATATCTTCATCTAGCTTTGTCATCAAGTCTCTACTAATCTCCTTGACTTTATCTGCCGTCCTCTCTATGAAAGCATTTCCAATCTCCTCTATATCCCCCCTGAGCCCCCACCTAGTCCTCTCAACAATACCCTGAAGCTTTTCCATCAAATCCTGCGTGGCCTTCAGAATC
>BLZN01000025.1 GCA_014132315.1 Rickettsiales bacterium
ATATTAAGCAATAATTATGCCTACGTCCCCTACTCCTCTTTTTGCCTGAAAGGCTCCGGGTTAAAATGGCTTTTGAGTTTATTTTGTGTATTCTTAAATTTATCAGCGCCAGGATAAGCTTTCTTTACTTCGGTGATATTAGGCCAAACTTCCGCATATTTCCTGTTATGCTCCAGCCATTTTATCAATTCCTCCTCATTTACATAACAGCAATAACCACTATGAGATTGATCGTTATAATTTATATAACGCAAAGATGCATTTAAATGACAAAGAGAAGCTTGTTTGTAACCAAGAAACTCTGGGTTTCCGGGTTGGATCTACGCGCGAGATAGGAATATTGGACCATCATGATGACCCTCCTCATCGCAAAATTGATGGGATTATTAGCTATTTAAAGAGCCTTGAAGATAGTTTGCTTAATCTGCAATATAATACTTATTTGCATAGCGACGATTACAAACGCACAGTTTTCATCAATAGTTTGGGTATAAGTAGCCATGATTTTAATATTTCCCATGAGCAGAAAGAAAAACTTATTGAATCTGGCATCAAAACGACTGAGGCTTATCTTAAGTCTCATTAGGGTCAGAGGTAGACTTTTTGCTCATTTGGCATTAAATTATAAGTAGACTGAAGTTTATTCAGGTG
>BLZN01000026.1 GCA_014132315.1 Rickettsiales bacterium
AGAACCTTCTGCTCAAGCAGCTGTTATATGTAGAGAGATCGTAAATAAATTTGCTGCAGAGATCCGTCCGCACCTTCGACTTCTAGATTATCCACTGGAGATTCAATTAATGGGTGAGCTGAGTCATGCTGATGCAGAATTTCAGAAACAAAGAAATCGGCGTCAGATTGAGCATAATTACAAAGACGTATATCCTGTAACAACCTCAGAAGATCAGGCAGTACGTTTGATACTTTCTGCTAAAAACCTTAGTGATAAAAACATCATAAACAGTCGTCATGAAAATGTTGTATTCTACCATACGATCAGACAAGACCCTAAAGAAGTAAAACGTGCAACTAAGGGAACAATTATCTGCGAAACAGAAGG
>BLZN01000027.1 GCA_014132315.1 Rickettsiales bacterium
ATATAGCTTTATTTATGGCAAATCATTATAATAATGTCTTTACTCTGGCAATAACTTGGGGCAGTTCAGAATCCAGAGCTCTACTGAAAAAGCGTTATGCTGAAGCCGGCTCTCTCATGAAAGCTGCTATTGTGCTGCTTATCGCATGTTCCTTCTTTATGCAGCCATTTGTTGCGCTCTATTATGATCTAAAGAAGAATAAGCATGAGAAGCCAGTAGCACAGAAAAGACAAGAGGTAATAGAAAAGAGAAGAACTATAAGAGGCAGCCCTAATATTCCTTTAGCTAAAGTAGGAGATATCGCAAGGAAAATAAAATTAGAGTGTGATAATCGTAACAAAAGAGTTTATGATGTTAAGATAATATATTGGAAATGCATTGCCAAATACCCTAAGGAAGCTATCTCCTGTTATGGAGATTATGAAGTTCTTATAGAAGATACAATCAATGTAAAAGAACTTGGCATTATGTATGATGATGATGGTGATGCATTCAGGAATAATAATGTTGCACTTGAAGAATTTTTACATGGACGCTACGATCCGGCTGAATTTAAAGTTAGTTTTGAGCAATGGAAATCATATTGTAGTGATTTGATTCCAGATTTAGAAGTATTAATCGATTCCATTACTGATGAGACAAAGTCTGTAGAAAGATCAGCAAAGCAAATTTGGCGCCTAGAGGGCGGCGCCTCAGAGGAATACATAAACTTTTGGACAAGAAAAATGCATGAATATAACGATAGGAAGTTAAAAGATGAAGAGATTAATGACGGCTTGGAGAATAAGGATAAAAAGTACAACATGAAAATATTATAGACTTGTAACGTTTCAATAGTAGACATTGATTTTTATAG
>BLZN01000028.1 GCA_014132315.1 Rickettsiales bacterium
ACTTCTTCTTGCGTCTGAGCCTGCACGCCTGCGATAGCGCATCCAATTACAAGCAAGAAAATAATTACCTTATTCATAAACTCTCTTTGTTTAGGCTCTTGATATCTCGCCATTCAAAAGTAACCCCTGCTTCTATTAAGTTTGGCAAAGTGCCAGTTTGCTCTATTTGCTCTATCATAGCTTCATCGATTCTTTCTGTTTCTGTTACGCGTAGACTGCTTATACCGACATAGCCAGGAAAGCTATCCGCAATATCCTGGATAAGGCTATATATCTCCGAATCTGTCGCAGATCTTATTTGCAATTCCACCTCGCTGCGCAGAATGGCTATGTCTTTTTCTGCTATGTTTCTCTGCTCTAGAATCTCTGGAGTTGATAGAGTTGCGTTTAGCGAATTTAAATTATATTTCTCTTTCAAAAAGTTTAAAATTTTATATCCTTCGTCTATTTCTAAACCCATGGATGATTCTTCCTTACTTTCTATTTGCTCCCATAGTTTTATAGTATGATGCAATGTATCTTTATGTGTATTAAATTCCTTGATTTGTCTACTGGCCCTCGCAATACCTTCCTGGGTCTGATCTTTTTTTTGAATCATACGGCCGTGAAAACTACTAGATACAGCATTGGCGGCTATAGTTAAAAATATAAACAAAAATATAAGCGCAAACTTAAGTAATAATTTTTTTTCAATGTATGATATTTTCATATTGCTTGCTGATTTCAATATTTATTGATAAATCTTTTAATCCTCTATCAGAGCTAATATTTTTCGGCAAATCCGACAACCTTATTGTGTAGCCACTAAATGCGGTATATAATTTATTTTTAAGCTCTTTGTAGCTAGCAAACAACTCAGAATATTTACTGCTGCTGTTAGTCACACTACCGTCTATCTCCAGCTCTATGGTGCTACCTCGAAATTCCCAGTAGATGCTTTGTATTGACATTATTTCGCTGAGTTCTTTTAACTTTTTTAGCATTGTAGCTAGTTGCTGACCTTTTTGAGAATGCCCAAGAATCTTACTGTATACCTCTTTAATGGCCGCAATTTTAGTATAGTCATAATCATGTTCTTGGAAGTTATCTTTTAGTTGAGCTAGCTCATTTTGCGTCCGCACTAAACTTTCTTTTAAGCTTGCGTACTGCCGTTTCTTCATAGAAATAGAGATCAAATTACCTGCCGAATAACCCAAAAACAGCACAAATAACATTATGGAGCAAAAACTAAGTGCTTTATCCAAGTAGCCTAATACCAGCGGTTTTTTCATGTCTGACAGCAAAAATTTCGCTACTGGGCCGCTTTTTGCTGCAAAATAGGATAGTATTACATCGGCAAACTTATTTTCTGGTTTTGCTATATGCGCTATCTGTAAAATTTCCGAGGCCTCATAGGGAGTTAGTATTTTGACATTTTCTACCTTAAGTTTCATTGCAGATAGGCTATGTTTTATCTCCTTTGACACAATTACATAAACTTCTAGCTGATGTTTGTCTTGCTCATATTTCAGCCTGCCCAAATATAGAGTTATATTGATTAATTCCTGGTGGATGTTGCCTGCTACTATGTCCGTTAGCCCCTCTTTTGACTCTTCTACTAGCCTAGTTAGAATTATTTTGTTGCTTCTAAGAACTACCTGCCTGAAGCCACTTACTTTGTTTTCTGTGACGATGATTTTCCACCTATCCTGCTGGTCTTGCTTTGTGTTGCCAGGCTCTAGTTTTTTAGCAAGCAAGCAATATTCTATTGGCAGCATTGATATAAATGAGATTGAATTGGGGAGTGACTTAATATAATCAAGCCAGTGCTGTATATTTTCTGTTAGTTTTACGCCGGCAAATACATATTCAAGCTTGCTTTTGCCAGATTTATATAAATATATTGCTTTCTTCAACTCATGGCCTGACAAGACCTTATCCAGACGATGTTTCAATAATTGTTGCAAGCTCAGAATATTGATTGCCGGTATCTCTTGCACCTTAAATTGTTGATCAATATTATCTAGAAATATACATATCGGGACCTTTTTATTTTTTGCAAAGAGAGAGCAAATTTTATCTTCTAAAGGATTAGGGCTTTTGGTAAACAATCTATCTTGAATGGTGTTTTTGTCGATTAGGAATACTATTGCCCCTTCATCGCCGATAGTTACGACTATCTTCCGCTTTGGCAATATATATAAAGCCTCTAGAATATTTTTAAATTTTTCTGCAAGATCAATCATTCTTCTGACTTTTTTATAGTGATATAATTATTTTAGAGTTAATTTTAGGTTAATAGGCCACTTTGAGTGCTTTGACGTGACCGAGAAATGCTCGGAGAAGAACTAAATTTTTTATAAGTTTTTGTACCCTCAAAGCATTCTTTATGATATTGTCTAATGATAGAAATATTATTAAATATACTATGAAGGCATCTGGTTACACAAAAAATCAAGAGCTTTTAATAGCTGCTAAGGATATCGCTGAGCAAAAAGGAGTCAGCTTAGAATTGGTCGTTGATGTTCTGGAGCAAGCGATTCAAGCTGCAGCGCGGAAAAAATATGGTCAAAAGAAAATTAGGGCAAGCATTGACCAGAACACTGGCGATGTTTTTCTGGCCAGGCAACTTAAAGTTGTCTCAGAAGATGATGTTGGCACAGAACAAGAGATTGATGCGGAGAGTTATGACTTTATTGGCTTAAGCCAAGCGCTGGTTGGCCATCCCGACGCAAAAATTGGCGACGTCATAGAGGAGCAATTGCCATATTTTGATATTGAGCGTGCCCCTGCAAGGATCATGCGGCAAGTGATATTTCGACTTATGCGTAAAATGGAACGCGACAAGCAATATGATGACTATAAGAATCAGATAGGCGTTGTGGTCAGCGGGATAGTCAAGAGGCTCGAGAAAGGCGGCTTAGTGGTTGATATCAGTGGCAACGAAGCATATATCCCGTCTCGCGCTATGATCAAAGGTGAGATTTTTCGCAGGGGTGACAGAATCAAAGCTTGCATCGAAGAGGTTAGGAGAGAGGCCATTGGCTATCAAATCTTTCTGTCACGCACCAGCTCTAAGTTTATGATAGAATTATTTAAGCAGGAAGTGCCGGAAGTTTACGACGGGATTGTAGAGATCAAAGATGCAGCACGTGTGCCCGGATCTCGCGCTAAAGTTGCAGTTTATACAACTGACAGCAATATTGACCCTGTAGGCGCGTGCGTTGGGGTCAGAGGCATTCGCATTCAAGCTATATCGAGCGAATTACACGGCGAAAAGATAGATGTCATACCTTATTCATCTGATCTTGCAACTTATATGGTCAATGCCCTCACTCCAGCTGAGGTTGTTAAGGTCATTATTGATGATGAAAACAAAAGAATTGAAGTAGCGGTGCCTGACAGCAAACTAAACATAGCTATTGGCAGGAGGGGGCAGAACGTTAGCCTAGTTTCTGAGCTGGTTGGCTGGAGCATCAGTATTCTTGGTGAGGAAGTGGAGTCTGCTAGGCGTACGGAGGAATTTGAGCTAGGCACGGATCTTTTTGTCAAGGCTCTCAATGTTGAAGAAATGATAGCGCAACTACTTGTGGCAGAGGGTTTTGCATCTATCAGTGAAATTGCGGAGGCCTCTATTGCAGAAATCGCGAATATTGAGGGCTTTGATAATGAAATTGCTTCTGAGATCAAGAGTCGTGCTGCAAAATATCTTGAGAGCCCAACTTCTGAGACGCAAGAGGATTTATGCAAGACAGGCATTAGCGAGGACTTGACGAAGATACCCGGCGTAGGCTTAGATTTATTGGTGAAGCTAGGCAAGGCGGATATCAAAAACAGAAAGGATTTAGCAGAGCTTTCCACTGATGAATTCACTGATTTAATCACTGATAGCGGTTTAAGCAGAGCACAAATTGACAAGATTATCATTCACGCCCGAGAGCAGGAAGGATGGCTTGATGGCTAATGCTGCTTATGCTATAATGTAGCTCTGCCTTAGGATTTCTGTGTGGGATTGCATGACAGATTTGGAAGACAATAATACTACGACTAATAGCAAAAAAGGTGGCCTACTTAAACTATGCCCTGATCGAAAAATATCCTTAACCTCCTCGAGACTGCCATCTCACGGCAATTCTTCTGAAAGACGCGGTTTTGCCGTTGTCCGCAAGAGAGGACGGCCTTCTTCCTCCAGTCTGGAGAAATCCCCAGATGATCAATCTAGCCTGACTGACGGAGAAGCACAAGCTAGACTAGATGCCTTTCAAAAGGCAGCAAAGCTACATAGCACAACAAAAGACCCTTCGTCTGACAAGGAACAAGATAATGCCTCAAGAATGCAGAGCGAGGAAAACAATACATCGCAAAAATCACCACAAGAGCAATCTTTGGATTCGCCACAAACTTTTATAAATGCTGAAAATGATAGCTCTGTAGCAAATACTAATAGAGCCAGCAAAACATCAGATAACATTAAGGATGAAACGGAGGTTGGCTTCAGAGGCAAGCCTAGAAAGGGAAAATTACAGCAAGATAAAGCTAAAAACATTACGAGATCCGACTGGAAAAAAGTTTTGGATTCTAGCGGCGAGGATGAGGGGCTAAATAGCAGACAAATTAAATCACCGCCTAAGGCTCGGAAGAAAGCAAGGGCGGTTTTTGCCGATAAACAGCGTGCGTTTCCTACTAAAAAATTGGCTAATACAGTAATATATTCAGATGGCATCTCCGTTACTAATTTAGCTAGCCAGATGAAGGAAAAGGTATCAAAAATTATTAAATTTTTAAATCAGCTGGATATAAAATGCTCCGCAAAAGACGCAATTGATTACGAGACTGCTGAGTTAGTGGTTAATGAATTCAGGCACCAAATCAAAAAATCTAGCACATCTCAAATTGAAGAATCGTTTGATGAGGCCTTTATGCCTTCTGATCAGACATTAAGCAGACCTCCGGTAGTCACCATCATGGGGCACGTTGACCATGGCAAAACCTCACTGTTGGATGCCATACGTCACTCTAACGTCACGAATCTTGAATCAGGCGGCATCACTCAGCATATTGGGGCTTATCAAACCAAAACCAAAGATGATCAGTGCATCACGTTTATTGACACTCCGGGTCACGCAGCATTTACTGCGATGCGAGCACGCGGTGCCAAAGTCACGGATGTGGTTGTGTTGGTTGTTGCTGCAGATGACGGCATCATGGAGCAAACTGTGGAGGCGATCAACCACATCAAGGCTGCCTCAGTGCCAGTGATCGTAGCGATTAACAAAATTGATAAACCAGGTGCGGATGTAAGCAAAGCTATCAACGCTTTAACAAGCTATGACCTTGTGCCTGAGGAATATGGCGGGGATGTGTTAGTGGTTCCGGTATCAGCCAAAGAAAAAAAGAACATTGACAAGCTAAAAGAAGTGATTTTGCTGCAAGCAGAAATTATGGAGCTTGGCTGCGATCCCCAGAGACGTGCTTGCGGAGTGGTCTTGGAGTCCAGAGTAGTGCAGAATCGTGGCGTATTGGTCAGTTTGCTGGTGCAGAACGGCACTCTAAAGGTCGGAGATTTTATAGTTGCCGGGACTGTGTGCGGCCGCATAAGAGTTATGTTTAACGATCAAGGCGAGAGAATAAAAGAGGCACCGCCTTCCGCTCCGGTCGAAGTTATGGGGGTTAGCTTTGTCTCTGAGGCAGGAGAGAGATTTGCTGTGTTTGCCGATGAGAAGGCAGCAAAGGAGCTAGTGGAGCATAGGGTAGCTAAGCAAAACAGATCTCAAACTAACATAAGTGCTACCGACTTTAAAGAGATGCTAGACAGCAACCAAGAGAAAGAGAGTCTGAGTATTGTTTTAAAGGCTGACACGCAGGGCTCGATCGAGGCTATCACTGCTGCTCTGCTAAAACTTTCGAATGAGGATCTAAAAATAAACATAGCACATTCTGCCGTGGGAGCGGTCTCTGAGTCGGACGTGATACTGGCTTATACTTCTGGGGCAAAAATTTCGGCGTTTAATGTTGGGGTTGACATCAATGCACGTGCTTTGCTCAAGAAATATGACTTAGATGTTGATTCATATAGCGTGATCTATGATTTATTGGATCACATAGAGAGCCTTGTGAAAGGAGCCGCAAATATTGTGCAGGAACAGAAATATATTGGCTCTGCCGTTGTACGTAAAGTATTTAATATATCAAAGGTGGGTAAAATTGCGGGTTGTTATGTCACTGATGGTCTAATTAGAAAGGATGCAATTATTAAGTTATTAAGAGACGGCATTGTCATACATGAAGGAGATATAAAAACCTTGCGTCGTTTTAAAGAAAATGTTAAGGAAGTGGGCCTAAATTTTGAATGTGGGCTAGCTTTTGATAGATATAGTGACATCAAGGAGAATGATATTATACAGGCGTTTGGGGTTACATGATGAATCAATCTGCCAGCAGGAGGCAGTTACGCGTTGCTGAGGTGATACGAAGAGAAGTGGTCAATTTGCTGCAAAAAAAATGTTTTTGTGATGATAATTTTACTATATCTCGGGTGCAGGTAAGCGGGGATTTGAAAATTGCCGATATATTCATTTCTACAGCTAAACCCGATCTTTTTGAGCAAATTAACAAAATTTTACCTGCTGTCCGGATGCGCCTTGCAAAAATTTTGCATCTCAAATCTGTCCCAAGAATCAAGCTGATCGTGGATAATGATTTCGATTATGCTAACAAGATATTGGGCAAACTACTATAGTAGTTTATTAGAATACTACAGTAAAATCACTCCCGATCCCACTATCTTCCTTGCTTCTAGATCTTGGTGTGCTTTCTTTATCTCATCTATGCTATATTCTTTGTCGACATGCACCATGATATTTCCCTGTTTCATCATCTCAAATAACTCAAGCGCCGAGATATTAAGCTCAAATTTTTGCTCCTTATAGTGATAAATTGAGGGCCTGGTGACAAATAGAGAGCGAGATTCTATAACCTTCATCATGTCAAAGGCCGGTATTGGGCCAGAAGATGCGCCGTAGCTGATGTATATTCCAAACATTCCCAGAGAACGAAAAAATTTGTCATATGTTGTTTCGCCCACCGAATCATAAGCTGCTGCTACGCCTTCATTTTTGGTGATATCCATCACTTTTTCTACAAAATCCGGGTCTTCATAGGTCAGCACATGTTGACATCCATGCTTTTTTGCAAATCCCTCCTTTTCTTTAGATCCAACCGCACCGATCACTGTGCACCCTATATGAGCTGCCCATTGACACAAAATATGACCTACTCCTCCTGCAGCAGCGCTGACCAAGATTGAGCTTTCTGACCTGGCAAGATATGCCCTTTTAAGCAAATAATGCGCGGTTAGACCTTTCATTGTGGAAGCAGCCTGCTTATCAGGGACTTCATCGGGGACTTTGATCAGATAATTCTGGTCAATCAGACGCCTCTGGCAATAAGCGCCGGTTTTGACAGTACAATAAACCACCCGGTCATCTACCTTCAGGTTTAGCACGTTATTTCCCAGTTTTTCAATCACCCCCACTGCCTCTGTTCCTGGGGTAAAAGGCAGAGGATTTTGATAAATACCCTTGCGATAACATATATCGATAAAATTCAGGCCTATGGCAGTATGGCGTATCAACACCTCATCAGGCGCAGGATCTGCTTTGCTGAGATCCTCAAGCCCCTGGATTTCCATCACCTCTGTCCCACCTGTTTTGCCTATAACTACTGATTTGTTCATTGTTCAATCACTCCTAATTAAAATATTATCTCAGGAATTAGTAAATAATTGATGGATGTATATTTGGCATATAGCTATAACATAGCTGTTATTATTTATTTCAATAGGTTATTGAGATCTATTTTTTGTGATTTCTGCATCTTGCTAACTTTTTTCATCATAGTACGCATCTTCTCAAAATTTTTCAGCAGGCCATTTACCTCTTGAATTGAAACTCCAGAGCCTTTTGCGATTCTGCTTTTACGCGAAGGATTCAGCAGTCTCGGAAATTTTCTCTCCCTCTTTGTCATGGAGGATAATATTGCTCCCTGCCTTTTTATTGCTTTGCCATCTAAGCTTTCTGCACCGAGGGCGCTCATTGCCTGTTTCAGATTTGCCATCCCCGGCAAAAAACCAAGCACTTTGCCGAAGCCCCCAAATTTATTGAGCATCCTCAGCTGTGTTGCAAGATCATCAAGATTTAGCTCACCCCGCATCATTCTTCGCGAGACACGCTCCATTTCTTGTTTACTCGCGAGCTCTGATGCCTTTTCCACCAAAGACACAATGTCTCCCATTCCGAGTATTCTGCTCGCAATGCGCTCGGGGTGAAATATCTCAAGATCATTCAGCTTTTCGCCAGAACCGAGGAATTTTATCGGACAGCCCGTGGCTGCACGTATAGAGAGAGCCGCCCCACCGCGCGCATCGCTATCCATACGCGTCATGATCACCCCAGTTATTCCCAGATACCGCTTAAATTCAGCTGCGACTCTGACCGCATCCTGGCCTGTCATTGCATCGATAACCAGCAATATTTCGTCAGGACGAGCTATTTTATCAATTTCCTTGAGCTCTACCAGCATGTTCTCATCGATATGCAGCCTGCCAGCAGTATCTAATATTATGTTGTCAAAAGCACCTAGCTCCTTTATCGCCCTTTTAGTGATCTGGATTGGAGCCTGTTCTGCAACTATGGGCAGAGTCTGAATATCAATCTGCTCCCCAAGTATTTTTAGTTGCTCTTGCGCAGCTGGCCTATACGTATCCAGAGAAACCATCAGAGATTTTTGGTCTTGCTTTGCTGATAAATTCAGCGCAAGTTTGGCGGTTGTGGTGGTTTTACCCGAGCCCTGCAGCCCTATCATCATGATTACTTTGGGTTTTTTCGTGCTCAGGGTGACTGCTTTGCCGCCCAAGATTTCGAGTATTGCGTCATTGGTGCTTTTGATGATCATGTCAGCCGCAGAGACACCTTTGATCACCTGCCGACCCCCTGCATCTGCACTGAGTTTTTCTATTAAATTTTTTACTACCTCAAGCGAAACATCGGCCTCCAGCAAAGCAACTCTTATCTCTCTCATTGTATTGTCAATATCTTTTGCTGATATTTGAGGCTGGGCCCTGATTTTACTAAAAATACCGCTAAACTTTTCACTTAGATTGCCGAACATTTGCTGCTTGTTTTTATGATGACTTTAAAATACTATTAAAGCAGCCGTTGCGAGTCAAATGTTTACTTTAATGCCGGCATTACTATAATTTATTTTTTGGCCTCATGGTATTAATAATTTTATGTTTGCAAGGATAGGCAAATCATCTTTAAAATTCCTGAGTAACTTAGGAAATATTGCTATATTTGCAGGCCGTACTATATTGCATATCTTTCTCCCGCCTTTTTATTTTCGTGCTTGTAATTGGATGCGCTATCGCAGGCGTGCAGGCTCAGACGCAAGAAGAAGT
>BLZN01000029.1 GCA_014132315.1 Rickettsiales bacterium
TGCTTGTAATTGGATGCGCTATCGCAGGCGTGCAGGCTCAGACGCAAGAAGAAGTAATTATAGATAATGATTGTGGCATGCTTGTTGACAATTTAACGAGATGCCAGCTATATGGCTGCTTAGCATATGATAATGAACTACAAGACGTGCGCGCAACTTATGCTATTATTGGCAAAAACCAGGATGAAAAAAACCCAGCTGCCTTTCGCTGTCACCTTGCGGCTTGGTATGGACTAAAAGATATCATTGTCCATACTGATGGAGTATATGATGAGGTTGAAATCAAAGCAATTACTGAGAGACTGCAAATCCCCAAAGACAGAAGAGAGATATCTGGTGAAAAACTGCACGAAGAAATCACTAGAAGAGAAGAAGCGGTGGCTAATAAGTCTAATGGAGGCCAAAAAATCCTGGGTGAGGCACCAGATATATCTGCGCTTATCACCAAAGTAGAAAATACAGATATGCATAATGCAATAACCCAGCAACTTTCTGCTGCAATATCAGATCACAATCCATATTGGAATGAAGATACGATATCTTCTCTAGCTAAACAGAGCAGAGAAGAGAATGCAGAGCACAATTTAGCAGATTTTCTAGATAATTTAGAAGACTGCGTGCCTTATAGATTCATGCATAAAGACACAGATTTTGATGCTACGCACATAATACATGGCAAGAAAGGCGGCGGATGTCATTATGATTATGTTACGAGGGATTTTCTAGTGGGTTGCGCTCTCTCTGGACAAGACGTCGGTGCTATTAAGAATTTCTTTAAGCAGAATTTTGTGCAGGAAAATGAATATTTGGAGGCAGGGATAAATAACGAGAGTCCTGACGGGTCTATATCAGAAAAGACACCAATACAAATGGCAAGTAAAGATAGCCTCAAAAGTATGTTACTAGACATTAGTAGCTGTGCTTTGAGTGCCCCGCAGCACACCAATTCGGCTGCGGAGCCATATGTAAGTAGCGCCGTACCACTTAAGGGCCCAATAATAACCAGTCAGGCTACAATAGAAAGAATCAAGCAGGCGCTGTCAAATTTTGCGGAACATAAAGGGCAAAAGCAAGATGAATTAGAGCCAAGCAAAGAAAAAGGGCAGGTTCAGTGCAAAGAATTTGTTCTAGGAGCAGTGGTATATTTATCCAAAGATGCCTGGGCATTTTGGATCAATAACCAAAAGATTACAAACAGAGACGGCAGAAAGTTGAATGATAAGCTACAGATCACAGATGTTACATATAACTCAGTGTCCTTTAGCATGCCATATCATGGTACACCTCGGGATCCTGAAGAGCTCCAACTAAACAAAAAACCGACCCAAGATAATGTTGTCATAGATTCTGGCGTTGCTAGATTCACCTTATATACTAACCAAGAATTTAGCCTGGACACAATGAGTATATCAGACGTCCCGCCGGCCAAAGAAGAATGTGCTGAGGCAGGTACAGCGACAGAAGATGTAAAGAGAAATATCGAGGATGACATAGCTCAAGATAGTCTCAACAAAGAAGCTACAGAAAACAGCAAAGATTTATTAGGGACAATTGATGACGTGCTGCCGGAAGAAACTGGCTCAGTGTTAGAGGGTATTGAAAATTTAGGGAAAATAATTAAAATGCTTGGTGGGGAATATGATAATTAATAATGCTATGCATACCACGCACAATCCTATAGAAATAAGCGGCGTTTATAAGTCATTTAACAATAAGCAAGTGCTGAAGGATGTGAATCTCAGCATAAGCAAAGGCGAGATTTTCGGCCTAGTGGGTTTGAATGGTAGCGGCAAAACCACTCTAATTAAAATAATGCTGGCTTTGTCTATGGCCGATGAGGGTACAATTAGTCTTTTTGGCAAGGGCTCTAAAAAAATGGAAAGCAGGAAGAAAATAGCCTACCTACCTGAGAAATTTCAGCCCTCTAGCTTCCTGAAAGGAGAAGAATTTCTGGCAATGAATCTTGCATATAAAAAAATCTCCTATAGTCCAGAAAAATCTAAGCTGATGTGCGGCAATCTGGCTCTTGATCAAAGGGTATTAAAAACAAGAGTTGGGCAATATTCAAAAGGAATGGGGCAAAAACTGGGTTTAGTTGGAGCTTTCCTTACGGATGCTGATCTTTATATATTAGATGAGCCCGCAAGCGGCCTGGATCATCAATCGAGGATGCTATTAAAGAAATTATTCATTAATACAAAAAAACTAGGGAAAACAATTCTGTTTAGCTCACATATATTGTCGGATATAGAGGAAATTTGCGACAGAATAGCAATAATACACGACAGCAAGATATTGTTCGTTGGCACGGCCAGTGAGCTATGCAAGAAATTTAATCAACGAACATTGGAGCAAGCATTCATGCATCTGCTGGAGAGCGACAAACAATAGAGTTGTTGCAGGCTAAAATTTTTTTAATCAAATTTATGGTTATTTTGCAGTTGCTGAGCTTTACTTCTTCCTCTATAAGGGTCGCCACCTGCCTTGCTGCCAAAAAGGAACGATCAATCCGCTTGGCAATATATTCCAAAATAGCATTAGAAATGTGCAGCTGCCTTTCTGCGAGCTGCTTGCCTAAAAGCACCTTCAGCAATTCTTCATCGGGACTGCCCAGAAAAAAAGTGGGCAGGGACAAAAAACGAGAACGCAGATCAGGCAGATTAATATCTTGAGGATTAGTGGCAATATTAATCAATACCCAGCAGTTTTGCTCCCTGGCAAGATTATAAAAATGTAACATTTCTTTTTCATTTTCTAGGCAGTGCTCATCATCGATTATAAACGCAGAGGACTGTTTGAAAATATCATCAAAATCAGACTTGCGCTCTAAATCTTGGGCGCTCAAAAAAACCGCATAGGAAGCTTTGTGCCAGATATGGGCCAGATGCGTTTTGCCGGAGCCGCGCTCCCCACAAACAACCAAAAATTTATCAGCCCAGGCAGGCCATTTCTTTATATAATCATAGGCAGTCCTGTTGGCGCTAGAGACAAAATAGTCTCCGACATCAAAAGAGGCAGCCTGCTGCCCTGTAGAAAACAAATAGCCTTGTTTCATCAATATATAATATATACATATTTATAACTAGAGCCGATAGATACAGAACAATAAACCAAAGCGAGACGAAGATCAACTTAAGAAACTATTATTTAGTTTACTTTTACAATATCAACCTTTACTTATTATGTTATGTATTATACAATAAATAGCATGCTAGGTATTAAGTTAGTTTATATTGTCTATTTTGTTCCTTAGTATCACACTCAATAAACTTAATATATTAATTAATAATGGACACAAACATATCTGATTTAGTAAGCTCTACAATAATTCAATTCAACAGACTGCTAAATAAAATACTATTCTTCGATGTCGGCTTTGGCTTCCCCTTTTTGATAGCTTGGCTAATCTGTGGTGGTATATTTTTCATGATCCGCCTGAAATTTGTCAATATAAGGCTCTTCAAGCATGCAATCGATGTTGTAAGGGGTAAATACAGCTCAGATAAAGATCCAGGTAAAATAAGCCATACAGAGGCAATATATACTGCTGCGCTAAGCACCGTGGGGCTCGGCAGCGTTTCAGGAGTAGCAATCGCAGTGGTTGCCGGAGGGCCCGGCGCGGTTGTTTGGATGGTTATTGCAGGATTTACATGCATGTCACTCAAATTTTCCGAGATTTTGATGGGGCATAAATATAGGACAATAAAGAAAGATGGAGAAATATTAGGGGGCCCATTCAATTACATCAAACAGGCTCTAGCGGAAAAAAAACTAGGTAAATTAGGAAGTGTCCTGGGTGTTTTTTATGCTATCGCGCTGTTCGGCACGTCGTTGGGGGCAGCCAATATGTTCCAGTCTAACCAGACCGCAGAAGTGCTAATGGATAATTTTCAATGGCTCAACGGCCGCCCTCATCTGATAGGGCTATCCATAGTAATAATGGTAGGACTGGTGATCATAGGAGGAATGAAGGTGCTGGCCAAAGTAGCGTCAGCTGTGGTGCCATTTACTACTATATTCTATCTAATAGCAGTTCTGGTCATCATTGTGATGAACATAGATAAGCTGCCAGCAACTCTATATTTTATGCTGCGTGAAGCATTTAACACCAAGGCAATAAGCGGAGGGATTGTGGGCATAGCTTCCATAGGTTTTGCCAGGGCAATGTATTCCACCGAGTCCGGCGGCGGAACGTCGGCAATAGCGCACGCTGCAGCAAAAACAACAGAGTCAGTTCGTGCGGGTTGCGCAGGTTTTATCGAGATATTATTCGCATTATTCGTGTGTACATTCACTGGAATCGCCATAACCATCACTGGAGTTTACAAAGACGCACCTGGTGTGGGGGGGAT
Source organism: Rickettsiales bacterium (assembly GCA_014132315.1). Taxonomy (GTDB): domain Bacteria; phylum Pseudomonadota; class Alphaproteobacteria; order Rickettsiales; family BLZN01; genus BLZN01. The sequence continues at coordinate 4,353 of BLZN01000029.1, forward strand.
ATTAGTTACAAAAGATGCGTTTGCAAGCGTTGCCAGCTGGTTTCCAGCAGTGCTGGCCATATCAGTGCCCTTCTTGGCTGTGACTACAATTATTGCATGGAGTTACTATGGCTCTATGGCCTGGCGCTTTGTTTTTGGTAACAGAGGCATGATGATTTTTAGAATTATATTTTTGTCTGCTACATATTATGGTGCTATTGCAAAAGACACTGGACTAATAATAGAGCTTTGCGACTATATATGGCTAGCTGCAACTATACCAAATATACTAACGCTATGTATTTTAAGTAATCGGATAAAACACGATCTAGATAAATATGAAAAGAAACTAAAAAATAAAGAGTTTATAGTGTATAGTTCATAACAGATAATTAGGGGCTTTTATGTCATCGATTAAAAATGCGTTTTTTGGTAGAATAAGTGGCGGGGTTTTAGCATTTCTCTTAGAACGCTAAAATCAGGCGAAAGAAGAGCGTATATCAGCGGGAGATTATTTCCCCGAAAACCCGCCGAAAGCGATGAAGATTATTTTGAGAGACTTGAGGGGTATTTGGGGCTAGCAAGTTCAAAACAAAGTAGCGAAAAATAATACATAGCAAAATACAATAGCAATAACGACATGCTTACTAGGTTAATATCCAACATCAGAAATAAAATACCTAAGCTGGCTGCGCCGGGTGCGCTTATTCAGGCTGAGAAGAATGCGCCAGCTGCACAGAGCACACATAAATCTTGCGGTTTCCTAGATCAGGTAGCAAATTTTTTCGTTAAAAGCAGTGATGGCAACACACCAATATCAGCATCAAAAAAACCTTTGAAAATTGGCATGATCATAATTTTTCTCTTTTTCGGTGTTTTCGGTGTTTGGGCGGTCACCGCGCCGATAGAAAGTGCGGTTGTAGCGTTCGGCAAGGTCACTGTGGCGTCTCATAGAAAAAGCATCCAGCACCTGGAAGGAGGGATTGTGGAAAGTATTTTGGTAAATGAGGGTGATCAAGTTAGCAAAGGTGAGCCCCTGATGCAGATCCAAAACACCCAGGCTAAAGCCAACAAAGAGCTAATGCACATGCAGATGTATGAGCTGCTGGCTGCCAGGAGCAGGATAGAGGCAGAGCTGAGCCGTCAAGATGAGATTAGATTTACGCAAGAAATATTAGAAAATTTGGACAAAAAAATCATAGAGGATCAGAGGTCCCTGTTTGTAACTAGAAAAGAGCTGATAAATTCGCAGATGGAAATATTGGAACATCGCATAAAGCAGCTCGAAAATGAGAGCCAAGGGATAGATGCGCAAATGGATGCATCCGAGGAGCAGCTACGCCTAACAGATGAAGAGGTTGATGCGGTGCAGCAGCTGCTGGAACAAGGAAACGTCCAAAAGAACAGGCTGTTGAGCCTGCAGAAGCAACAGGCCAATTTAAAAGGTACCGTAGCATCCTATCAGGCTTCACTGGCAAGAATCCAGCAAAGAATTGGCGAGACAAAGCTGGAAATAGTGAATCTGCGGAACAAATTTTATAATGATATTACGAGCGAAAAAAAGGATATAAACCAAGAAATAAACAAGCTTGCAGAAAAGGTCAAAGCTGCTAGCGATATCGTGGAAAGATCAACAGTCGTTGCGCCGGAAGACGGTACAATAACCAACCTCAGAATCCATACCATAGGCGGTGTCATAGGTCCAGGCACCACTATAATGGAAATAATACCACTGCAAGACAATTTGGTCATAGAAGCCAAAATAATGTCAAAGGACATAGGGGCGATGCTCCAGAGCGAGATGCAAAATAAACAAAAAAACCAAACTAGCTCTGGCTATGATCGCGACGCCAGAATAAGGCTAATTGCCTACAGTGCCCGCCGCGTGCCCATGCTCAAAGGAAAAGTTATGCAGCTTTCTGCAGATACGCTCATAGATGACATGCAAGCACCTCAATACTACACAATCAAGGTGTCAATTCTGAATTCGGAGCTGGAAAAAATCCCGAATTTAAAATTATATCCAGGTATGCCAGTGGAGGTATTTATATCAACGCAATCCCGCACTCTATTTTCATATTTGGCCAGCCCCATAACCTCATCTTTCACCAAGGCATTCAGAGAAAGCTAGATAGAGTAGCTCTGGCCTCAGTGTTAAAAAATTATTGACAGCACTGCATGCTATGTCAAAATATTTTAAGTTTATTTATAAATTCAGTTGTTCTATAGTTAATATTTTAACTAATAATATCGTAAATATGAATGAACAAGAAATACAAGAAAAGATTTACGAGCTTTCTGGCCAATGCCTCGGAAGTCCGGCAAAGATGGAGTACTTGCATAAATACATGGACATTGCAAAACTTAGGGCCTAAGAGCCTGCAATGCCGGAGGCAGAAACACAGAATAACGGCCAACAAAAAGCGAGAGATATTCAACGGCCTAGCAATCATTCCTCACTAAGAAGGATGAGTTCCTTGATGCATCTCTAGACTTGGTCCCTTCTGAAGGAGCTCAGCCACTTGAATTAAGGATGATAAGGATTATGCGAAGCTGCAGGTACGTGATGCATTGAGAGATATAGGAAAATATGGAATAGGGCCGGAGGTTTTGAAGCAGATTAATGCTCTGACTACCAAAAGGCTTCTCAGAGAAAGTCTTCAAGAAGAGTGCAGCAATCCAGATCGTCTTGCTGACTGTAATGTGGAACTAATATGTGATAATTTATTAAAAGTATTACATGACATAAGTTGCGCAGCAGCGTTGGCGAATGCGAGTGCTGAAGAAGGATTTGCAACTAGTACTGAGATAAACAGAGTTAGGCTGCTCTTTAATTCAGCTAATTTTGCATTCAAGCATATCTTTAATTGCGGGCGTGCAGCAGAAATAATCGAAGAGCTTTATGGGCCGAAGCATGAAAGTATTGTAAAAGAAATATTGGAAAACAAGATTCTCGAGACTGAAAGGAATATTGCAAGAGGTATGCATACAGAATGTAACAAATGTAAGGGAAATCCAGAACCAATGCCAAAGGAGCTCAAAGATCGAGACGTGCCTGGCAGTATGTCAATACGAGTGCAGAAAAGATACACCGGAAATGGCTCTACACACGCTCTTTATACCGCTATAATGATACAATACGCCCTGAAACCTTTAAGCTGCTCGCTCCGGGTGAAGAGCTGAACATAGTTTTCTACGACGTACTTGATAGCTGCCAACAATGGAAAAAGAATCTGAAGAAAGCTGCTCAAGAAAAGGACTTGACTGAGGCAATGGGGGCAATGAATTTGGATGCATCTGAGGAGCAAGAAGCGGATCTTGCTGAGATCCAGAGCCAACCAGCGACAATAGAGGGACAAAAGCAGCAGGAGCAAGGAGGAGGATGTAAGATAATATAAGGCATACAGCCAGCCAATTCATCCCTGCATCTCCTTCTTCTAATATAGTGTCTCCTGGCTTGACTTATCGGGCATTTTAAATGCTTTCTTATTTGAAATGCCCGATAAGCAGCTGCAGAAGGAGGATGAACTATTGATACACAGAAACAAACATTCTGCCTTTAAAACCGCGTTTGAAATATACTTTGCCAGCTATGACGGCAAATATAGTGTGGTCCTTGCCCATGCCAACATTATTTCCCGGATGATATTTAGTGCCTCTTTGTCTAATAATAATATTACCGGGCACAACAACTTGTCCGCCAAATTTTTTTACCCCCAGTCTTCTGCCGGCCGAATCTCGGCCATTGCGCGAACTTCCACCTGCTTTTTTGGTTGCCATAACTACCTCAGTTTAAAGCTATTTCCTGCACCTGGACTATTGTTATATTCTGGCGATGTCCTTGCTTTCTGCGATAGTTCTTGCGGCGTTTTTTCTTGAAAACTATCACTTTTTTGTCTCGCTTCTGCTCCAGAACGTACATTTTAATAAGAGAAGACGTCGGATTGAATTGGATGCTGCCGTTGCAACTAACCATCAGTACGTTATCAGCAGTAATGACATTGCCAACTGCCGCATCAACGCGTTCCAGCTTCAAAATTTTGCCCTGCTCGGCCAAATATTGTTTACCCCCAGACTCAAAGACTGCCAACATTGTGGTTTACAAGAAATAAAAATATAAAACTCAGCATAATTATTGCTGCATGAATTGTCAACTAAGTATTAAAGGCCTAGCACCTCAAAAACTGCAGATAATAGAATAAATATGCCATATTCTTATCAGAAGCTGGATTTGGCATGGAATCTTTATGGATTCTAAAATGTAGACTTAATTTGAGAAATTATATTTAAATGAATAATTATGCAATAATATTGCAAAATATTTGGTACAGCTCAAAACAAAAAAGAATATTGCCAAAAATGCACGCCTGAAGTAGCTTAGATTAAGATCAATTTTTACAGCAATGCACATAGAACCAGAAAAAATAATACCAGAAAAAGATCCGCGAGATACTGTTGTAACAGTCGCGATGTCAGGCGGCATAGATAGCTCAACTGTGGCGGCATATTTGCACAAATCTGGCTATAAGGTAATAGGTATCACTCTGAAGCTATATGGCAAGGATGGAAACAATAGCGGTGGACGCACTTGCTGCGCAGGGCAGGACATAGCAGATGCAAAAAAAGTGGCGCAGGTTATGGGATTTTCGCATTATACGCTTAACTATGAAAAGAAATTTCAGGAATCAGTGATTGATAATTTTACTGAAAGCTATATACAAGGAGAAACGCCTATACCGTGTGTCCTTTGCAACCAGACGGTGAAATTTCGCGATCTGCTGCACATAAGCAAAGAAATTGGCGCAGATGCACTGGCTACAGGACATTACGTCAGAAGAATAATCAAAGATGGAGAGGTGCAGCTGCACACAGCGATCGATCGATCTAAAGATCAGAGCTATTTTCTCTTTGCAACCACCAAAGAGCAATTGCAATATTTGCGTTTTCCTCTGGGCAATCTATATAAAAACCAAACCAGAGAGCTGGCTAAATCTTTGGGGCTGCCGATTTTTGATAAACCAGAAAGCCAAGATATATGCTTTGTTAAAAATGCTTCTTATAGGGAATTTATAAGCAAAATGAAGCCCGAAGCGACAAAAGAAGGAGGGGAGATAGTGAGCATAGATGGTCAAGTAATCAAAAAACATAATGGAATTATGAATTATACAGTGGGCCAAAGACATGGTCTGGGCATAGCGCATAGCGAACCGCTTTACGTGGTGAAAATCGATGCACAAACAAGGCAGGTGGTGGTGGGGCCAAAGAGCGCGCTACTTAGGAAGAAATTTGCCATCAAGGCGCTCAATCTAATCTCAGGTCAGGAGTCCTTGTCTGGCCAAATGCAAGCACAAGTTAAACTTCGCTCGTTGCAAAGCAAGGTTCCGGCAACCATATATCCCAAGAAGAACAGCAAAGCCGATATAGCACTAGATGATCCGCAGCATGCAATCGCTCCGGGTCAGGCATGTGTGATTTATGATGGCACCCAGGTGCTGGGTGGAGGATGGATAAGCTAAGCCGGCGGTCAACAAAATCAACTAAAGCATTTTTCTTTAGTCTCAAGATATTTGATTAAGGAAGAGATATAACAAATCTTGATACTGTGCCTCTTGGCAAACTTAGATAATTCAGGACCTCGTGCCATAGTGCCATCTTCATTCAGGACCTCGCAAATAACCATAGCAGGGCTTAGGCCCGCTAATTTAGCGATCTCCACTCCCGCCTCCGTGTGACCCGGGCGCTCCAGAACCCCTCCCTCTTTGGCAATCAAAGTAAAAATATGTCCAGGGCTGACTATGTCCTCTCTGGTGGTATTAGGATTTGTGAGAGCAGCGATAGTATGGGACCTATCAAAAGCAGAAACACCAGTAGTGACACCGCATCTAGCATCAACTGGTGTGGCAAAATTAGGCTGATTAGCACCGGAATTAAACTTCGGCAGAGGACGGAGGTTCAAAAAATTAGCCCTTGCTTGGGTGAGCGCTAAGCAAATAATTCCGCTGCCATGTCTGATCATAAAATTTATCGCATCAGGGCTAGTAAACTGTCCGGGAATCATCATATCCCCTTCATTCTCCCTTTGTTCCTCATCAACCATGATAAGCATCTTGCCAAGACGAGCCTGTTCTATAATCTCAGATACATCTGCAATGTAATCTTTTTTCACGACGCAACAAAATCAATATAAATCAGAAATATATTAAATCACGCTTTATGCAAAATCAAGCAGTCCGGAGGATATTAATCAACAAAAACCTCGTGGACTGCCTGA
>BLZN01000030.1 GCA_014132315.1 Rickettsiales bacterium
GTTTTGTAGATGCGCGTGGCCCGGGCAGTGCCCACTCCGTGTGACTGCAGAAAAACCATAATTTCTCGCACTGCTTTCTGCTCTTCCCAGTTTTTGCAGAGGCGCTCTGCTCTGATTTTTCCAATCCCCTCAACTTTGGTCAGGCGCTCCGAGCTCTGCTCAATTACCTCAAAAGTCTGCCGGCCGAACGCGCTGATCAATCTTTTGGCAAAATGCGGACCTATGCCTTTGATCATCCCGGAACCGAGATATTTCTCCATTCCCTCCAGGGTGCTGGGCGGCAGGGATTTCAGAAAATCAGCTTTGAACTGCAGCCCATGATTAAAATCATTGTGCCATCTGCCGCTGCATTTTATATATTCTCCAGGAGAGACGGCGGGTGTGTTGCCTACAACCGGAACTAGATCTTTATGGCCCTTGACCTTTACCTTAAGCACAGCAAAGCCATTTTCCGGATTATGGAAAGTAATGCGCTCCACCAGACCGGAGATATATTCAAGCTCTTCTTTTGTATCTTCTATGGCAAATTTACTGTGCCGCATAAATTTACAAGCTTAACAGCTGTTTATTATAATCAAAACAATACTACAC
>BLZN01000031.1 GCA_014132315.1 Rickettsiales bacterium
GTCTTTGCCATTTGGATTTGAGATCTATAGTTTGCTTTCGCGCTGGAACCCGCTCAATTTCAAAAATCCCTTGCCTAAGCCCCCGACAAACAAAAAAATATTAGTTGTTGGGCTCGGCCCGGCTGGATATACCCTGGCCCACTATCTCTTGAATGAGGGGCATAGCGTCATTGCAATCGATGGACTGAAGATTGAGCCTCTGCCGGAGCATATCTCAGGAGTTGCAGCAGACGGAAGTAGGGCAAAATTTCGCCTTATAAAGGATGCCAGGAAGGAGCTTTTTGAGCCCCTAGAAAAAAGGCAGATTGGCGGTTTTGGTGGAGTTGCCGAATATGGAATCACTGCCCGCTGGGATAAAAACTATTTAAAAATCATTAGACTGCTGCTGGAAAGGAGGCATAATTTTGCTATGTTTGGCGGGGTACGTTTTGGCAGCACAATAAACACCACGCAGGGCTTTGCGCTGGGATTTGATCACATAGCCCTGGCCATGGGCTCTGGCAGCCCTAGGATAATTGATATACCAGGTATGCTTTCCAAGGGCGTACGCATGGCCTCAGATTTTCTGATGAGCCTGCAGCTGACAGGTGCAGCAAAAGAGGATTCTATGGCTAATTTACAGATAAGGATGCCGATTGTGATAATCGGCGGTGGCCTTACTGCAATTGATGCTGCGACCGAAGCGGCAGCATACTACCCAATGCAGGTAGAAAAATTCAGCCGTAGATATAATATTCTGCTTCAAAAGCAAGGTAAAAAGAAGATAGAGGCAGAGTGGGACGATGAGGAGAAAGAAATAGCGGCGGAGTTTTTACAGCATGCTGAAGAAATCAAGCAGGAAAAATTGCTCGCTGCAGAGCAAGAGCGCGAACCAGATTTGGCTGCTCTGCTGAAAAAGTGGGGTAGCGTAAGGGTTGTTTATCGAAAGAGATTACAAGATTCTCCTGCATATAGACTGAACCACGAAGAGGTGAAAAATGCATTAGCAGAAGGGATAGAATTCGTTGAAAATGCAGCTCCTCTGGCGGTGCTAGCTGATAAATATGGATATACAGAGCAGCTGAAAGTGAGGATTGACGAGCAGGAATTGCTGCTTGCTGCAAAAACCGTCCTGGTTGCCGCTGGGACGGAGCCTAACGTTATTCTCGCAAAGGAAGATGAGAGAATTAAGCTTGATGGTAGGTATTTCAAGGCAATGGATGCAGAAGGAGGCTCTATATCTCAGACAAAGCCCCGGCAGGGCTCAATTCTTGCTGCTAAGCTGGAAGACGGCAGGACGATAAGTTTTTTTGGCGACCTGCATCCCTTTTATCAGGGAAGTGTTGTGAAGGCTATGGCTAGCGCAAAACAAGGCTATGCAATTATTAGCAGCTTGATAGAGAAGCGCAAGCCGAATATTATGTTGAATTCAAAAGATTTTATCAGCAAAATTAGCTATTTGCTGCAGGCAAAAATAGTGGAGGTGATCGTTCATGCAACAAAAATAGTGGAGGTGATAATCAAAGCGCCTCTGGCAGCGAAAAATTTCCGGCCGGGGCAATTTTATCGCTTGCAAAACTTTGAATATCTTGCCCCTAAATTCAGCGCCGTACCAGATATCGCTCCAGTTACAGAAGGTCTGGCCCTTACAGGATATTGGGTTGACAAGCAGAAGGGCTTGATTTCAACTGTGGTGCTGGAGATAGGTGCCTCGTCCTCCATATGTCGCTACTTAAAAGCCGGAGATCCGGTGATATTCATGGGTCCGACCGGCAGCCCCAGCTTTATCCCGGAAGGCGAAAATGTGATGCTGGTGGGAGGGGGAGTTGGTAATGCAGCTTTGCCATCAATAGGAAAGGCAATGATGCAGAAAGGCTGCCGGGTGATATATTTTTCCGGATATAAAAAAGCCGACGAAAGATTCGGTGCCCGGCTGATCGAGGATGCGGCACAGCAGGTAATCTGGGCCTGCGACGAGGCAATGCTCAGTATAAATAGAAAGCAAGATCTGGCTTTTCATGGAAATATAATAGATGCAATAGCGCAATATCAGCGAAATAAGTTGGGTGAAAGATGGCTGAATTTAGGGCAGATAGACAGGATATTTGTCATAGGCTCAGCTCAGATGATGGAAGCTGTTGTGCGTGCCTGCAGAACCTTGCTGAAGCCATACCTCAAGCCGGGATATAAAATTATCGCATCGATTAATTCCCCGATGCAGTGCATGATGAAGGAGATATGTGCGCAGTGTCTGCAGAGGCATCAGGATCCGGAAACTGGCAAGGTGAGCTTTGTTTATAGCTGCTTCAATCAAGATCAAGATGCAAATTGGGTTGATTTTTCATGCCTAAAAGATCGATTAAAGCAGAATAG
>BLZN01000032.1 GCA_014132315.1 Rickettsiales bacterium
GAAACAATGCACAAAAGCGCCATCCTGGTGGTGGTGGTGACCACGCTACTGACAATATTTTCATGGTATTTAGCAATTAAATAGTAATCAGGGGAAGAACCAATGAGCTCAGCAAAAAATCTTGGCACAGCGCACAACGGCACGCAGCACTGGTGGAAACAAAGGATAACGGCAGTTGCCCTGATACCACTAATTGCAACTAGCATTATCTTGATACTCAAATCAATAATATTGAACCAAGATATAAGAGAATTATTTTTTTCTCCCTTCTACACCGCTTGCCTGTTGCTCACTCTGCTGATCTCGCTATATCATGGCACTCTGGGAATACAAGAAATAATCGAAGATTATGTACACAAAAACGTTGCAAAATATACATTACTAATATTAATCAAATTTATTGCGACCGCATCAGCCCTGCTCCTGCTCCTGGCGGCATTCTCTCTGCACCTAAATTCATATTCTTTCTATGGAGTTATGTGAGTTGACAATAAATCAATGGCGCTGTATTTATTGTTTATTAGGGGGTGTAGCTCAGTTGGTTAGAGCGCAGGCCTGTCACGCCTGAGGTCGCGAGTTCAAGTCTCGTCATCCCCGCCATTTGTATTATGCCAAATCTAGAATTATTATCAATCAGCCACGCATATCAAGAAGACCGGCCGGTACTGGAAAAAGTCAATATCTCAGCTGAAAAAGGAGAAATCATATGCATAATAGGCGAATCAGGATGCGGCAAGTCTACCATACTAAAGCTGATAGCAGGGCTAGAGGAGCCTCAGAACGGCGAGATATATATAGATAAAAAATGCATCGTTGGGCAAAAAACCTATATCCCACCGGAAAAAAGAGCAATCGGGATTGTATTTCAGGAACCATCCTTATTTCCTCATAAAAGAGTGATTGACAATGTCGCAATCAGCATAGATAGCAAAATCAGCAAAAAAG
>BLZN01000033.1 GCA_014132315.1 Rickettsiales bacterium
TTGTCAGTAGCGTGGTCACCACCACCACCAGGATGGCGCTTTTGTGCATTGTTTCTATCGAGAAGCCTTTGCCCATATCCCAGAATAGATGCCTAATGCCGTTGAGGCTATGATAATAAAGCGCGGCCGTCCAGCCAAACAGCAGGATCAGCCCTATATTTGATCTTGCTGCCTTCCGTACCGCTGTCCCACAGGCTGGCGAGTAAACCTCGAATATTATCCACCAGATGAGCCCTAGCACTCCGAGATAAAGTGCCAGACCCGTTATTCTATGAAGTATTGACAGGGCTGAGCTGACCTGTAGCTTGTATATTTGTATGTGTGGAGACAGCGGCCTGTCTTTTCTATTTTGCAAAACCGAAAATTTTTAGATTACTTGGAGCTAATTATAAGTTTGGCTATATTATAAGTCAACCAATTGGATGTTCTTTGGTGTTTGAGTGCAGATAATTTGGCTGCCTGCCAATGTTTACGAGCGGCTATATGGGCGATAATGATTTAAGCTGATTAGCAAAGCTATCTTGTTACTCTCCCGGGTCTTCTTTTGCGAACGCTTCTTCCCAGGTGCCTTGAGTTGCGGCGCGGCTGTATTCCGTCACTCTATTTTCGAAGAAATTTACGTGCTCTACTCCATTTAACATTTCATCCAGCCAGGGCAATGGGTTTTTGTTGGTGTTATATATTGTCTTTAATCCTAGCTCCTTTAATCTGCGGTTTGCAATATAGCGAATATATTGTTTCACCTGGTCTGCAGATAGACCTTGCACTGGGCCTAAGGCAAATGCTAAATCAATGAAAGCATCCTCATGGGATATAATATTTTTGCAGGCCCCATATAAATCGTCTCTTAGCTCTTTTGTCCATATTTCTGGGTTTTCATGAATGAAAGTGAGGAAGAGTTTGATGATGGATTGGGTGTGTAGAGTTTCGTCGCGTGCTGACCACGCTACGACCTGGCACATTCCTTTCATTTTATTGAAACGTTGGAAGTTCAACAGAATTGCAAAAGAAGCAAAGAGCTGCAGGCCTTCCGTGAAAGCTCCAAACACCGCGAGAGTGGTGGCAATATTTTTTTTGTTTTTGCAGTCGAACTGCTGCATGTAATCATATTTGTCCTTCATTTCCTTGTATTTCATAAATGCCTGATATTCGATTTCGGGCATACCGATTGTGTCTAGCAGATATGAATATGCAGCCATGTGTATTGTTTCTGTATTGGTGAATGCAGAAAGCATCATTGATATTTCAGCGTGCTTGAAAGTTCCATAATAGTTCTGCATATAGCAACTATGTACCTCAACATCAGCCTGAGTGAAAAAGCGAAATATTTGGGTCAGCAGATTTTTCTCTCCTGGGGTTAGTTTGTGCTTCCAGTCTTTTACGTCATCAGCCAGAGGAACCTCCTCTGGCAGCCAATGTATTCTTTGCTGAGTGAGCCAAGCTTCATAGGCCCAGGGATAAACAAAGGGTTTATATACTGCTCTTTCTTCAAGTAATGACATAAAAATACTTTTTTACTATTTTGCCTACCTTATATATAGGTTACGGCATTTTGCCTGAGCTATCAAGCGGTTTTTATGCGTTTGTTATTCTCAGAGATTATTTCACCTATCAGGCTATGAGGCAGAGTTGAGGTAATTAATACATTGACGATCTGGCCAATATTGCCATGTTCACAATTTTCTATGTGCACCAGCTGCATATAGGGAGATCTGCCGGTTAGTTTTTTTCTTTTGTCTTGATATTCTATCAGCACCGGCATGGTTCTGCAGCTCGCGGAGTGATTAAACTCCTTTTGCTGGGTGTTGGTCAGATCTTGCAGACGCCTCAGCCTAGCTGATTTGACTTCTTCCGGGATTTGGTTAGCTAGGTTTGCAGCCGGAGTTCCCGGACGGGGGCTATATTTGAAGCTGTAGCACTGGGCATACCTCACCTCCTTGATGAGGGCAAGGGTCTCTTCAAAATCTGCCTCGGTCTCGCCTGGATAGCCAACTATAAAGTCAGAGGAAAAGGCAATGTCCTTTCTGGCGTTGTGCAATCTCTGGATGATTTCCAGATATTTTTCTGCGGTGTGTTTACGCCCCATCGCTTTGAGAATTCTGTCCGAGCCGGATTGCACTGGCAGGTGCAAAAAAGGCATTAGCTTTGGCTCTGTTGCATGTGCCTCGTAGAGGTCATTGTGCATGTCGCGGGGGTGTGAGGTGGTGTAGCGGATCCGCTGGATACCCTTTATCTTGGCGAGATGCATAATTAGCTTTCCCAGATTCCATGTTGTGCCATCTGGGGCTGTGCCGTGATATGCATTGACATTCTGTCCCAGCAGGGTTATCTCCTTGGCTCCTCCTGCCGCTAGCTGCAGCGCTTCACGATATATCTCGTTCACTGGTCTGGAATATTCCGCGCCCCTGGTGTATGGCACAACACAGAAACGGCAAAATTTATCACATCCTTCCTGGATGGACAGGAATGCCGAGACGCCCTGCGGCAGATTTTCTTCTGGCAAATAATCAAATTTTGTTACTGCAGGAAAATCTAGCTTTATGAGCTTCGGGTTTTTCTGCTTTAGCTGTTTGATTAAATCCGGCAGAGTATGTATTGATTGCGGGCCTACCACTATATCAACAAACGGCGCACGTGCGAAAATTTCTTCTCCTTCTGCCTGTGCAACGCATCCTGCGACGGCTATAGCCGCATTATTCTGATGCTTATATACTTTGATTCTGCCAAGCTCCGAATAAAGTTTTTCGGTTGCCTTTTCCCTGATATGACAGGTATTTAGGATGATCAGATTTGCTTCCTGGATATTTTTAGTGATCTCAAAGCCAACTTGCAGGAGCAACTCCTGCATCTTGATGGAGTCATAAACGTTCATCTGGCAGCCGTAAGTTTTTATATAGAGTTTTTTCTGCATAGTTTGTAAATAGCTTTATTTTGCTGCATTATAGAAATTTTTGCCGCGCAACAAAACATAATTCTGGGTCGTTGTAGTCATTGCGATATTTATCTTCTATGGTATAAATTTTAAATTAGCCTATTTATTAATATCACCCAGTGTTGCGTTTCTTGATTTTATGCATCTTGCTTGCAGGTTGCAGCAGGATTGAGCATAGTAAGCCTGAGGTTATAATTGAGGATGCGAGATCGATTGACGTAGCTCCATATATTATTAACTTTATGGCAAAGAGAGGTTATGTCTTGACCAAGAAGAATACAATTATGACTGATTATATTCTGAAATTTGAAAAGCCCCTGGGCCTGCTTCAGGGAGTTGCAAAAAGTATTATTGCTGAAGGAACGTATAATCTTATTTTGAATAAATCAAAGTTTAATCTCTATAAAATCACTGCTGATGATAGGGAAGTGGTTGTGTTTTCTTTAACTAAGCTGGGTGACGGCCTGCATATTGTTGCGGTAACTGAAATGATAATGGGCAGTGGCTTGAGATTTATCAAATATGCACCTGCAAAATCACAGGAAATCCAGCGTCTCTTGCAGGAAGTTGCTGATATCTTTAACAAAGATTAAGTGATCCGGATTGACTAGATTCGTTTTTGACAAGAACGACAATGCATGCTAGCCTAATAAGCATAATTAGTTCCTCGGTAGCTCAGTTGGTAGAGCAATTGGCTGTTAACCAATTGGTCGTTGGTTCGAGTCCAACCCGAGGAGCCAATAAAATCAAGGCTTACGCTATTACTTAAGATTTATCAATATTTTGCCGTTGCCGTTTTGTTGCCGCATTTGGAACGATGTTTGTTTGTTGCTTCCATACCATGATTCTCCTTATTGCTCTTTTACTAATTGTGGTTACAGAAACAGGGTTTTTATAACATCTGTCATTATGAATAAACGGCAAGCGGGATATTTGACCAGAATATCTAGGATTAGATATATTTGTGTATTAATTAGATATTTTGAAGATTTGAAAATTGTTTGATTTGATTGGACGAACACAAAAAACGGAGTACGCAGATATTTTATTGAACCAAACAGCCTATTGATAGTAATATGCGCGATGATATGGAAATCAAAGATACGTCTACAGTTATAAGTAAAATTTTAGATTAATCATGAATTTATAAGGATATAACATTTTAAACTTGCCTATCCTTAACATCTATGGCCCAATTACTCTGGCATGTTCTAAATATATTAAAGGTTTAGCATTTTCCTGCGTTGAGCGAGCAATTTAATCACACAGTAAGGTTTATTTATGTCAGACAACACCACTTCAACTTCCTCTATACTAAGCACTCCCTCTGCATCCTCATCAGATTCTCATAATCAGAGAGCGACAGTCATTACCTTTACAGTCTTTGTTGCATCGTTTTTCGTAGTGTGTGTAATAGTAGGATATATTACTTCTTCCTGGCGCAGAAAGAGAATGCGTAATCAAGAACAGTTATTGATAGATCACGGAAAACGTCTCAATAATATTGAGGACTCTATTAAGAAGGATAAAGAAGAATCACCCTATGACGAAATATCTAATAAAACAGAAGAATCTAATAAAACACAAGAACCCGCCTACGCAGACCCGGCTGATAGTTTAGCTAGCCTGAATGAAGGCACCAATGGAGGGGATAAGCATAAACAACCTTTCCAATCTATAAAATTCAGATCCCTACATGAAAGCACTAATCTTCAACAGCAACTTGCCGCTTCTCTAGAAACTGAAATCAAATCAACTGAGCGACCATATCTTCGTGTGTTTATAAAATCACCTATAAAG
>BLZN01000034.1 GCA_014132315.1 Rickettsiales bacterium
GGTAGTCTCAGCTCATCTTATCAGAACTACTCCTACTCTGTCACCTCAGCCCTCCTGCCCGTCGTTCGTGGCAGCATCCTCGCCGACCAAGCCGGAAAGTTCCGGGACCAACGATTTGATGCAGATGAATTTGTTAGACGAGACTGGAACCTTCCCTGCATAACCCGCAACTCCTCATGCAGCGGCACCCAATGCTGCGATCACGTAAACACTGATTTCTGCAGCTCTGCCTCCAAAGCAGGCAAACTCACCGCCTGCCACATTATCGTCCGCGGCGGCGACGCCATCTTTAGCATCGATACCAACGGCATGTCCCTCAATAGAAAAACCTGCATTTCAGGTAGTGGT
>BLZN01000035.1 GCA_014132315.1 Rickettsiales bacterium
ATATCTACATGCAATTATAGCGCTTAAATGAATAAAGGCAAAGATATGGCAAGAATGTTTGTTTTTCCGGGACAAGGTTCTCAATCAATTGGCATGGGCAAAGAATGGCACCGGGCTTTTCCAGTGGCAAAAAATGTATTCCAAGAAATTGATGATGTTTTGGGACAGGATCTATCCGGGTTGATGTTTCACGGTAATATTGAGGAATTAACTCTCACTGAAAACGCACAGCCGGCTATTATGGCAGCTTCCGTTGCCACAGCCAAAGTGATTGAAGCAGAGATCCTTGGCTCTAGTGACTTCTGCAAATACCTGGCCGGGCACTCCTTGGGGGAATATAGTGCACTTTGCGTTGCGGGATCTTTAACTATTGCTGAAGCTGCTCATTTGCTCAAAGCAAGAGGCAGGGCAATGCAAGAAGCAGTAAGACCAGGAATTGGCTCAATGGCCGCCCTGTTAGGCACAAACATGTTACAAGTCGCAGAATGCCTCAACAAAGCAGAGCTGCAGGGTGTCTGCCAGATCGCCAATGATAATGGCGGAGGCCAAGTTATAGTAAGTGGACACAAATCGGCCGGCTAGATGGAGTATTGCTCTATTCTGCAAAAACCGCACTAACTTTTAGTGAGCTTCTTAGCAAGTATAATATTGCCAGAATCACAGAAAGCCTGGTAGCATATTCATTGAGTACAAATATAGACCAGAAGATAGATCATATGAGATGGAAAAAGAGAGTTATCTCGACGTCAGCGCAAGAAAGCTATCTAGTGATAACTATTTTGAGAGAAATGAGCAGGATAACATCATAAAAATGCGGATGTTTCTTTGCAGAAAAGCATCCGCATAATCAAGTTACTTAAAATACAAGGTAGTAAGCATTAAAAACAGAATTTAATCCCTGCCTCAATATTGTGAAATTTATTATCATTCTG
>BLZN01000036.1 GCA_014132315.1 Rickettsiales bacterium
ACTTATGATCATATTTACAATGGTGCTATGACGGCTATGAATAATGCGCTTCGAGATGCAGGCTGGGAACAGAGTTTCGATGAAGCAGAACGTACCATAACAGAAAGTTTTCACACTTCGATGGGTCAAAACCCTTTTGGTCCTGGCGCTGGTACCTGTTACGCCTCGAGTCTGCTACTAGCAGTAATCGCTGCAAAATATCCTGACGACGTAAAACAAGGCATTTGTAATGTTTTATCTGCCCATTTGGGCAAGCCATATAGCAAAGCTGATCTAGATAGAAACTTAGAGAATGCTCTTGCCAAATTCAGCTGGAGCTGGCTCGCTTCAGTTGTGTATCATCTGGCCAAAAAACATCCCGAGGAACTTTACCGCATAGGAGGAACATCACAGAGTGATGAGCAGGCAGAGTCCAAAGAAGAAATTTTAGAAAGAACGAGGCAGTTTATAGAGGGAAATATGCCCCCACTCCTTGGGAAAAATGATGAGTGTATGAAATTACTTAGAGGAGCGCCTGTAAGAGAGAGTAAAAGTGCTGC
>BLZN01000037.1 GCA_014132315.1 Rickettsiales bacterium
GCTTAATGCTTAAATTATCACCTGCCACATTCAGCTTAATATCCTTCTCATCTGCCCTGCAAGACTCAGCATGCATAATATGTCCCTGCTTAGCCTCTTTATAGTATTTATCTTAGTCCAAGATGCTAAGTGCTGCTGACATCAAAGCCGCCTATAAAATTATCAAATATTCCGCACATTCCCTCTCTATAATTAATTAGCATTTTTAAGCTCGGGATAGCAACTCAGAGTCGACTCTGGAGTTAAGCAAAATAGGGAATATACAGATATCATAAACAGCAAAGCCCAAATATCGACTGGTGCGGCTGAGAAGACTTGAACTTCCAAGGCCTACTCGGCCACAGCACCCTCAATGCTGCGTGTCTACCAATTCCACCACAGCCGCATAAGCACAAAATATATCAAAATGGCAGCTTAAACAAGCATTAGCTTATGGGCCTTTGTGCTGTGGCCTAATC
>BLZN01000038.1 GCA_014132315.1 Rickettsiales bacterium
GCTTAATGCTTAAATTATCACCTGCCACATTCAGCTTAATATCCTTCTCATCTGCAGGTTAGGGAAATGCTGCGGCAAGATAACATAGGCACAAGAGTTATCTCTGCGCCTTGTTGGGAACTGTTTGAACAGCAGAGCAGTACATATCAGCAAAATTTACTAGAAAATGATAGCTTGAAAGTTGCAGTGGAGGCATCGCTCCAACTTGGCTGGGAAAGATATATCAGCAGAGAAGGAATTTTTATCGGCATGAAATCTTTTGGTGCCTCCGCTCCAGCAAAAGACCTGTATAATTATTTCAAAATCACGCCCGAATATATTTACAGACAGGTTCTGGATCGCATAATATAATTTTATACTGTTATAATCTTATAATCTTCTGGTAATTTCATGAAAGTAGCGATTAATGGTTTAGGCAGGATCGGTCGCTGCGTAGCCAGGGCTATTCATGAGCTGCAATTTGATGATATAAAGCTAGCAGCAATAAATTGTTCCGCCAAAGCTGAATTCTGTGCACATTTTCTCACCTATGACTCAGTTCATGGAAAATTCTGCAATAATATAGATTTCGGTGATGGCTGGATTGATCTCGGCAAAGGCAAAATATCTATTTTTAATCAGCGTGAACCGAGAGAAATACCCTGGTGCGAAATTGATCTAGTCTTTGAATGCACCGGCGCATTCAATAGAAGATCTGATGCAGCAAAACATATCAAGAATCCTGCAGAGCATGGCTCCGTAAAGCATGTCATAATATCCGCCCCTTCCGCGGATGCTGACATTACTATTGTTTATGGAGTTAATCACAAAATGCTCCAGAGTAGCCACCAGATTGTCTCCGCTAGCTCCTGCACTACTAATTGCCTTGCGCCTTTGGCCAAGGTTCTGCATGATGGATTTGGCATCAGCTGTGGCTTTGCAACCACCATACATTCTTATACTAACGACCAGAGAGTCCTGGACAGCAGCCACAAAGACCTGCGCAGAGCAAGGGCCTGTAATTTGTCCATCATCCCCACCTCCACTGGCGCTGCAAAATCCATCGGAACCGTTATTCCTGAGCTAGCTGGCAAGATCGCAGGAAGCGCACTAAGAGTGCCGACTCCTAATGTTTCGCTGGTTGACTTCAAATTCCTAGCTCAAAAAAAAGCCAGCAAAGAGCAGATTGTTAGCATTCTGCGGGATGCCGCTGCAGACAACCTAGAGGCTGTTTTGTCTGTCTGCAGCGCAGATCTGGTTTCGATAGATTTTACCCACAATAGCCATAGCTGCATCGTGGATGAGGGCAGCATAGAGGTTTTGGATGAGGGCAAATTCTGCCGTGTTGCAGCCTGGTATGATAATGAGTGGGCTTTTGCAGTCAGGATGCTTGATATCGCCAGATTACTCAAAAAAGATTAGGCC
>BLZN01000039.1 GCA_014132315.1 Rickettsiales bacterium
CCTCAGCGCCCTGTGCTGGAATCTGCCACCAAAATCCATGGTATAACCAATAAATTCTTAAAAAATAAACCTCTGTTTGCCGATATTGCACATGATTTCCTTTCTTTTATCGGCTCCAGCCCCCTCGTTATCCACAATGCCGCCTTTGATCTCTCCTTTATCAATCATGAACTTAAACTCCTTAACCTTCCACCTATTAAAAAAGCAATCGATACCATCTCAATCGCCAAAAAGCTCTTCCCCGGCTCTCCCTTCTCCCTAGATGCCCTCTGTAAACGCTTCGGAATCTCTACCTCCTCTCGCCAAAAACACGGCGCCCTCCTTGATGCGGGGTTAT
>BLZN01000040.1 GCA_014132315.1 Rickettsiales bacterium
AACCTCAGATCCACTATTGCGCTTTCGTCCTCTATCTTGCGGCCGTCCAGACACAAAGCCCCTCCAGACCAGACATTAGGATTGAGACAAAAAGAAGCCTATCCTTAAAGCTAAGTTGTTTTGCGGTTTGTGATAATTCCTCCTTCCCAGAGTATAGATAAACTTTATCCTCAATGCCCTTTTACAATATTACGCAACAGCCAGGGCGATTATTTGTTGTACTCTGCGCATTCGTTAGAGGGCCTGGCATTTCTTGCGACGGAGGCTCCTTAAGTATGTATAGCTCAGCCAATGAGTGTTTCCTCACTACATTAATCTCCTCTGGAAAATTTTGCTTTAAGAAATCTTCCAATCGGTCTTTGATGAGACCTGCTCCCGTAGTAACAAGCCCGGCATGTCTCAATACATATTCCACTTCAGTCACTTTGTTCCCATCTTCATCACAAAATCCTTTGTGCCCAGGTTTAAGATTCCTTAGATATTTGACTGTTTCACCATTATTAATATAATTCTGAGCTCTCATCCTGCAAGCTTCAAGCATTGCTACAATAGCAAGACGCTCTTCAGGCAAAAACTCCGAAAGCTTCTTAGCGAATCCTTGCTCGAATTCTCGAACATAAGTAATATTAGAATCTTTAGGATAATACAACAGAAAAGTGCCACCGTAATAGACCGTGTCTGTCTGATCAGTACAGCTCGGGGACGTAATGGTGTCATGACCCAGAACCAAGCGTGGCATCTCACCCTCTTGGACATTATCATATCTGTGCCTTATTTCCCCGGCAACTTCATTGCAACGCTGGCTCAGCGTTTCCATAGCCTTGTATAACTGCACCTCTCTGTACGCTGCATTGCCCTGTTCGCAGCTCTGTCTATCTACAGCTCTAAAGTACACACGTGAATTTCCGAAATGCACATGATATATAATATATGCTATGTCAGCATTTATGAGGTCCTTAGCAGATTCAATGACATCAGCTGTATATGTAGGAAATCCAACAACAGACTCGTATGATGGTGGGGGATCGTTATAATCTGGCATAGTAGTATTATAATTTTATTGTTAATCTATAATTACACCACATAATTAATGCAATGTCAAGCAAATATCTAATAATATTACCTTATCTAGTTTTAAGGATTTAATAATCTTAAGGATCTAAACTTCAATGCTCAGCAGAAATTTCAATTAAAAAATGCTTCTTTTTGCCAAGAGAAA
>BLZN01000041.1 GCA_014132315.1 Rickettsiales bacterium
ATTAAAAATAATAAATATTTTATATGTGCTAGCATTTTATAAATTAAGCAAGAAAGAAAAATATTTTGCATATAGCTTACAGAAATTAGGACCAACTTTTATCAAACTGGGTCAGTTTCTCTCAACCAGAGCTGACTTAGTGGGAGAGAAACTCGCAGCAGAGCTGGCCTATCTACAGGATAACTTGCCTCCGTTTTCAGCAGAGATTGCGCAAGCAACAATAAAAAAAGAACTCGGCAAAGATGTAGCAGAGCTGTTTGCTGCGTTCGAGCCGGAGCCGATTGCCGCTGCCTCAATAGCACAGGTGCATAAAGCAAGAACCAGAGATGGCAAGGAAATTGCGGTTAAAATCCTGAGGCCCAAGATAGAAAAAAGAGTCAAGCAAGATCTGAGGCTGTTTTTTCGGATAGCACGCTTTATCGCAAGATTTGTGCCTAGTGCTAAGCGCATAAGGCCGGTCCAAGTTATAGAAACACTGGCAGCGAGCCTGCGACTTGAGCTGGATTTATGCTTTGAGGCTGCAAGTGCATCAGAGCTCAAGGAAAATACGGCTGATGATTCCGGGATTTATATACCAAAAGTTTATTGGGATTACACATCCAGAAGGGTTTTGGTCACAGAGTGGATAGATGCAGTCCCGGTCAGCAATATGGCAAAGCTGAAGAAAGGCTCTATTCCACTCAAAAAAGCAGCAGAGAACCTAGTGATAAATTTTTTCAATCAGGCTTATCGGGATGGATTTTTCCACGCAGATCTACATCCGGGAAATATTTTGATCAAACAGAATGGCGATATAGCACTGATTGATTTTGGTATAATGGGCAGGCTCGACCAGAAGACTAGAATATACGTTGCGGAGATACTGCGAGGTTTTTTGAAACATGATTACATGTATGTGGCGGAGATCCATTTTGCCGCTGGCTATGTGCCGGCTAATCAGTCCAAGCAGCAGTTCGCTAACGCGTGCAGATCTATAGGGGAGCCGATAGTTGGCAAGCAGCAGTCGCAGGTCTCAGTGGTAAAGCTACTGACACAACTGCTTAAGATCACCGCGGATTTTGACATGCCCGTCCAGCCTCAGCTTCTGCTCCTGCAGAAAACTACCGTCACAGTTGAAAGCATGAGCAACAGGCTCTATTCCGGAATAAATCTATGGAAGCTAGCGGAGCCATGGATACAGGAATGGGCAAAAGATAATATTAGCAAAAAAGCGAAAATGAAGCGAAAGCTTAAACAATTTGCAGGTGCAGTCACTCAACTTCCAGAGCTGATCGCAAGGTTTGACAAAATACTACAAGCAATAGAAGAAGGAGAGTTTTGCAACCCTAAAAAATCAAAAGAAAAAATGGATTAAACTTAATTTAGGCACAATTCGTAGTATATTTTTTATTAAAGAATGCTAAGGATACGATGTTATAAATATTATATTTGTAAATATAAAATACAATATAGTATTGCTAAATCAGGTGGATTTATCCATGTAATAAATTACATAAAATTAACTGGATCAATATCAATTCTTGCATTTATCTTTGCCTTTTGCGTCCATGTCAGTATATAAGCTTGCAGGTTAAAATCTTTATTTGCCTTAATTAAAATTTTATATCTATATTTGCCTTGCAGCAGAAACAAGGGCGCAGGGACAGGCCCAAGAAGCTCCACTTGATCAGCATAAGGCGCCTGTGCAACCGCGTTTTTTGCCATATCCAGCGCTTTCTTTTGATTTTTATGAGAAAAAGTAATAGTCGCCAAGCGACTAAAAGGAGGCATAAAAAATTTTTTTCTGGCATCCAGCTCATACTGATAAAGAGATTCGCTATCCAAAGAAACCAGTGCCTTGATGGCAATATTTTCAGGGAAGCAGGTCTGCAGAATTACATGGTTTCTGCATCCATCAATTTTTTCTGCTCTGCTTGCAACCTGACAGAGCAGCTGATATGTTTTTTCAAGCGCTCTGAGATCGCTGCCGAAAAAGCCCATATCAGCGTCAATGATCCCCACCAGAGCCAAATTGGAGAAATTGCTGCATTTAGCAATCATCTGCGTGCCAATAATGACATCTATATCTCCCGTATTAATCTCCTTCATGATGGTTTTAATTTTTTTTAGGCTGGTGTCGCTAGTGACAATTGCTGTTTTTGCCTCGGGGAGAAGCCTTGCTATCTCTGCTTCTATTAGCTCTACCCCAGCGCCATATGTGATTAACTCGCCGGAGCAATCAGGGCAGGTGGCTTTGCTCAACTTATAATTACAATAGTTGCACCTCCAGTGCTTTTGCTGCTCATACCACGTAAGCCATGTCGAACAATTGGGGCATTTAAGCTTATATTTGCAGCTAGCGCAGACTGTATAAGGATTATGGCCACGACGGTTCAGAAAAATCATTGCCCTCTTGCCATCTGCGAAATTTTGCTTCAGTGCCTCTATTAACTTATTAGAAAACCACCTGCTGGATGTGCGTGCGGCTCTTTTGCGCATGTTAGCTACTTCAATGTATGGCGCTGCATTGGGGTGCTTGCCTAGGCTGATATGATCAAATTTGCCTAGCGAAACATTATGTGCCGTTTCCAAAGAGGGGCTGGCAGAGACCAAGAAGACCGGTATATTTTCTTTCTTCGCTCTGATAATTGCCATATCGCGAGCATTATAATTCAATTGCTCTTCCTGCTTGAAGGAGCTGTCGTGCTCCTCGTCTACTATGATCAGCTGCAAGTTGTTGTAAGGCAGCAATAGGGCAGATCTGGTGCCGGCTATCAGCTGCACCTTGCCATATTTCACTGCCAGCCAAGCTGCTGCTCTTTGTTTGGAGCTCAGCGCAGAATGCCATTCTATTGGCGTGATTCCGATGTGCTTTTGCAGCTGATCGATCATCTGTGTTGCCAGCAAAATTTCTGGCAAGAGTATCAAGACCTGCCCCATTCCAGATTTCAGCGCAGAAGCTGTGGCGGCAAAATATACATCAGTTTTGCCAGACCCAGAGATGCCCTCCAGCAAAGTAACTGAGAACTTATGATCCAGAAGCTTTTGCTTAAGTTTTTCGGCCGCAGCATCTTGTTCAGCTGGGAGGCTTGGTGCGTTAGCATTGCTATGATTAATTAAATCAAAGCTGCCTTTATGATCAGTGATTTTTATCTGCATAGTCATTTTTAGCACCAGCCCTCTTGGAATCAAGTTATAGCCGGCAACAAATTCAACTGTCCTCATCAGCGCGCTTTGCATAGGCAAAATTTTGATGCTCCTGATAATGGTTTTGAGTTCATAAGGGTGACTGCCAGAGCTCATTTGCCAGACTACGCCAACTACCTGAGAGGTGCGAAATGGCACTAGAACATAATCCCCGATCTGCACATCATCTGGGGCTAAATAAGAAAAAGTTTGGTTGAAGACCAGAGGCAGCAAGACCTCGATTATTTTCATAAAGATTTAATCATGTTAATAATAATTAGCTAAAGTAAATAATATGAATTATTAATCGCGGTATAAAGTTAATCTGAGTTGACATGTTGCATTAGAAAATCTAGCATTAACAAGCTAAAAAATCTCAGAAAATCATGAAAATTGCAGTTGCTATGGCCACAAGCAGAGTGGGTAGGGAGATATTAAACATCCTGGATGAGAGAGATTTGCCAGTGCAGGAGGTGGCTGTATTGGACGCAAAGGAGCTAGAGGGCCAAGAAATTAGCTTTGGTAAGAGCAAGATTTTGCAAACGCAATCGCTAGATGACCATGATTTTGCTGGAACAGATATTGCGTTCTTTGCTGCACAAGAGAAGATTTCTGCAATATATGCCAAAACAGCAGCGCAATCTGGCTGCATCGCGATAGACAGCAGCTCCTATTTTTCTGCCCAAGAGGATGTGCCTTTGATAATCCCGGAGGTAAATTCACATTCTGCAATACGACACAAAAATATTATTGCCTCTCCTGGTTGTCTGGCGATTCAAATTTTAACCGCGCTTAAATCTCTGCATGACATTGCGATAATCAGGAGGTTAGTGGCCTCTACCTATCAGTCAGTGTCTGACCTAGCTAAGGAGGGCATGGATGAGCTATATGACCAAACCAAGGCTATGTATACTAATCAGCCTGTATCTGAAAAAATATTTGGCAGGAGGATTGCTTTCAATTGTATACCGCAGGTTGGTGAGTTTATGGAGGATGGGCATACAAAAGCGGAATGGAGGATGGGCGCAGAAATTCAGAAAATTTTGGGTCAGGATGTAAAAATCAATGTAACTTGTGTGTATGTGCCAGTGTTTGTTGGAAATGCTGTGTCGGTTAGTGTTGAATTCCAAAATAGAATAACTGAGCAAGATGTATTTTATGCCCTGAGCAAGGCTCCTGGGGTGGTGATAGCAGATAAAAGACAGGATGGCGGCTATGCAACGCCCATCGATTGTGTCGGCGAATATCCCGTTTATGTTTCTCGCATCAGGGCTGATCCAACGGCGGAAAACAGTATTAATATGTGGGTCGTGACGGATAATCTATATAAGGGTGCGGCTTTAAATATGGTGCAGATTGCCGAGTTGCTTACAGGCAATATTGCATAAAGCAGTGAACGGATTAAATAAATTTTAATTAATTCTAAAACTTTTGCTAATTCAAAATTTGAGCTTTGCAGCTGGCATTCTTATCATATAAATTAAAAAACCGGGCCTGAACAATAATTGAGCGGCCTAAGCAATGGCTAATCCAGAATATCTCCTTGTTTTAAGGAAGTGCCTCTCAGAAATTCTGCAATAGGCAAAATTTTTTTACCTGCGCGCTGCACCAATTTGGGAATAATCACCCCTTGTCTGCAGGCTATATGCAACTCTGGATTGATAATTGTGCCGGGGGTGTAGCTATGCTCGCAAGGCTTTGCCTCTGCCTGAAGGATCTTAATAATATCACTTTTTGCCTTGGAAAAAGCACCAGGCTGCATGGCAAAAGCACGAATTTTTCTTGCAATTGACTCAGCGGGATTATACCAGTCAATTCTCTGCTCAGCGTTATTTATTTTTTCTGCATAGCAGGCCTGCGATTCCTCTTGTCTTAGAGGGTTTATCAGGCCTCTGGCCCAATCTTCTGCTGTTGGTAGCAGTATCTCAGCACCTAATTTAGCCAGCTTATCGTCCAGCGAAGTTTTATTATCACAAGGGAGTATCGGAATCTTTCGTGTTAGCAGGATATCGCCTGCATCTAAAAATTCATTTATCAGCATAATGGTAACCCCGGTTTCTTTGTCACCTGCGAGCAACGCGCGCGCCACAGGGGCTGCTCCCCTCCATCTGGGTAGCAAAGAAGGATGGATGTTAATACATCCAAATTTTGGTGCCTCTAAAACAGATTTAGGTAGAATCACGCCATAAGCAGCCACGATGATCAGATCCAGCTCAGCGGGCATGCTCTCTTGCTTTAAATTAGCAGGATTACGGATTGTAAGCCCTTTCTCCCTGGCTAATAGCTCCACCGGAGTAGGGCGCACCTTCTTCCCTCTGCCCGTTGGCTTGGGCGGTCTTGTATAGGTGTGCACCAGCTCATGCTCTGAGTCTGCCAAAGCCCGCAGCGCCGGCACGGCAAACTCCGGCGAGCCCATAAAAATTATCCGCATTTTAAAACTATATCAATGATATTATTCATATCAGTCACAAATTAATGTTTCATCCCAACAATAACATAGTTTACATCAAGATCCCGTGATAATCTCCACTGTTTGCTGAGCGGATTGAGCTTCATGCCCGTCATATCCTGTATCTTGATGCCTGTGAGGTCGAAAGATCTGGCAATTTCCGAAGGTTTGACGAATTTCTGCCAGCTATGGGTGCCGCGCGGCAGCCAGCGCAATAAATATTCTGCTCCAAGGATTGCGCATATGAAAGATTTGAGGGTTCGATTGAGCGTTGCGATGAAAATTAATCCTCCCTTTTTGGTGGCAGAAGCGCAATGAGAGATGAAATCTTCCAAATCCGGCACATGCTCAACCACTTCCATCGCCAAAACAACGTCGAATTTCTGGTGGCTGATTTCCTCTAGTCTGGTGTGCTGATAATTGATCTCCAGACCCATTTTTTCTGCATGCAGAGCGGCAACCTTGATGTTTTTGGTGCTGGCATCAATCCCGGTCACTTTTGCGCCCAGTCTGCACATGGGCTCAGCCAACAAACCGCCACCACAACCAACATCCAAAATCGAGATATCTTGTAGGGGCTTCTCCGGATTAGGCTTGTTGTGATGCAGGCTGACCATGTCCTTTATGTAGGATATCCTTATCGGGTTAAATTGATGCAATAGCCTAAAGTTTCCCTCCTCCTTCCACCATTCTTCTGCCATGCGCTCAAATTTTGCAATTTCTTCGGGATCTATGTTAGAATTTGTCATTGTGTGGTCAAAAAGCTAAGCAATAATAGAATAATAGCATCAAAAAGGCGTTCATGCATAGAAAACAGCTCTAGATTATCTACAAAATTATTTATTATTACCTGCAAATTATTGCTGCTAGTTGATTAAGAAGCTACAAGCCACTGGCGTGTGGTCAGAAGGGCGATGCTGATTCCTAAAATCAGTATAAATCTCGCATGAAGAGAGTAGATCTGCGGCTACAGGTGAGAGCAAAATATGATCGATGCGCATACCACGATTATATTGCCAGCCATTGCCGCGATAATCCCACCAGCTAAACTGCTGTTTTTGTGTATTAGAAATGCGAAACGCATCAATCAGGCCCATATGCAGCAGGGAGCGCATTTTGTCTTTTTCTTCTTGGCGAAAGCACACCGAATTTTCCAGTGCTTCCGGAGAATATACGTCTATGTCAAATGGCGCTACGTTGTAATCTCCGCCAAGCACCAGAGGCCGCTCTTCTCGCAGCAGTTTTTGCGAGTGGGCGCGGAGCCTATCAAAAAATTTGAGCTTATACCGAAATTTTTCTTCATCAGAACCATTTGGCACATAAATGCTGGCTACTCTGAAATCTTGGTCTTTAACTGTGATATTGCATTCAATATAGCGGGCTTGATAATCTTCCTGGTCGCCCGGCAGAGCAGTGACTACATCGCTGATTGGATGTTTGGAAATTACTGCGACGCCATTCAAAGCTTTTTGTCCAACAACTGCACATTGATAGCCCATATTTTCAATGCTTGACCAGGGAAATGCCCCAGAGACACATTTTGTCTCCTGCAGCAGCAAGACTTCAGGGGTGCGATCTTTTAGGAATTTCAGCAAGGCGCCCAGCCTCACTGATATTGAATTAACATTCCAAGTGGCAATTGTTAGCATCATTGGCGAAGATAATAGCAAATGTTAACTTGTTATAAGTATAATAAATAATTTC
The DNA here is from genome assembly GCA_014132315.1 of Rickettsiales bacterium. Lineage (GTDB taxonomy): Bacteria > Pseudomonadota > Alphaproteobacteria > Rickettsiales > BLZN01 > BLZN01. Next base: position 7,319 of record BLZN01000041.1, read on the forward strand.
TGATCCCTAGGAGATTTGTTTGCAAAATTCGCATTCCGCCAAAATAGCTAAGGCTAGTCCCTAAAAAAGAATCTAAGGTAATTCTGCATGTCTAATTTTGTGCTGTTAACTCATCTTCAAGCATGCCAAGTGCATTTTTATAAAGATCCAGCAGTGCTTCTTGTTCTTGGCGTTCTCTGCTGTTCATTTTTCTTAGTCTTAGTATTTGGCGTATAATTTTCACGTCAAAGCCGCGCATTCTAGCTTCAGCAAAAACTGATTTTATGCCCTCTTGTATTTCCCCTTTGTCTTCCTCTAGGCGTTCTATTTTTTCGATGAATTGTAGGAGTGCATCTTTGGCGGCACTATCAATATTAGGCATAATTCTACCATGTAATTGCATATACTCGTCATTATGCTATATAGAGAGATGCTATTCAAGTAAATGTTAAATTATTACTGGGTGGAAGCAACAGGATGAAGGAGAATGATTTTATAATATCAGGAGCGGGGCTCAGCGGAGGTATACTTGCCATTGCCTTGGCAAGGAATAATTTCCGGTTAACGCTTCTGGAGGCGGGTGAGATGAATACCCTGGCAGATCAGAGAGTAAGTGCAATTTCTTATGGGAACAGCTTATTTCTTGAAGATCTTGGTCTTTGGCAAGAGCTGGAGGTATACGCGGAGCCTATATTAGATATTAGGGTCGCCGAGAATGCTTCGCATAGCTTTATACATTTTGATCACGAGACAGTCAGTGATGCGCCGATGGGATACATGATTGAAAATATCAGGCTAAAAAATGCGATTTATGACCGGCTCGGCAAGCTTGCCGAACAAGCCAATATAAGACTTCTTACTTCCTGTTCATATGAAAAAGTTAATATTGATTTATGTCATGCCCGCCTTGGTTTACCCTCCGGTGAGGAGATAGGTGCTCCTCTGCTGATTTCTTGCGAAGGGGCAAAATCATGCTTGAGGGATCTGATGCAAATCAGGACAACATGTCGTCTCTACCATCAGCAATGCATAATCTGTAATATAAATCACCGTGTCCATCACCAGGGGGTTGCAGTTGAAAAATTTTTCCCATCTGGTCCGTTAGCTGTTCTGCCGATGCAACATGGACACAAATCAGCGATTGTTTTAACCGAACCGGAATCTCTGGCGCCGGCCCTTATGCAGATGGAGGACGAGGAATTCGTCGCATATCTGCAGCAGAAAATCAGCGGCTATCTGGGAGATATTTCACTGGCTAGCCCAAGACAGGGCTACCCGATATCACTGGTTTATGCAAAGGAATATTACAAAAATCGTTTTTTGCTGATCGGCGATGCAGCGCATTCTATACATCCAGTAGCTGGCCAGGGGCTAAATTTAACCATAAGGGACATCAGGACTCTGCTGCAAATTCTGGTGGAGGCAAGAGGCCTGGGATTAGACCTGGGGGGCAGGGAGGTGCTGCGGAAATTCTCCAAAGCATGCAAGCCATCAGACATAGCGATGATGATGATGACTGACATGCTGATCAGGCTATTTGGCAATGATTTTACCGTTGTTAAAACATTAAGAAATTCTGGATTACGTATGGTTAATTCTATACCTTCAATTAAAAAATTTATCATAGCTAGAGCTGCGAATTAACTTATTCTATTATTCTAAATTCACTCATGATGAGAATCAGGGGGTGCAAAAGGAGGCTTCAAAATGCATTGTCTCTAGTATTATGGTAAATTTTAGATATCCATGACTCATTCAAAAGATGAATGCCTAATATTTCGAACATAATTTAGCAATTCTTCTTTGCTTAATTCAAAGTTGCTGCTTTCCCAGCGCTCTCTTAATAGCTCCAAAATTTTGCCGATTTCTTTGCCGGGTTTCATCCCGGCCTGCAGCAAATCCCTGCCTTTTATGGGAAATTCGACATAAGATTGAATAAAGGATATTAGCTCTTCATAGCGCCCGGCTGAGATCTTGCCTTTAGCCAAGTTCAGTAGTAGAACTTTACAATATAATTCTTTGCCTAGCTTCTCGGCCAGATCAGAATCCCCTGCCAGAACTTTATTGGAGACTTCATCATCGGTAAGAGTGAGCAATGTTTTTTTTTCTTTGTTGCTCAATTTCCATCTTTTGATTATATAAGTGCAGTGGCTGTGATCGGCAATAACTGCGAGCCGCAGCAGAGGATCAATTATTTTTTTTAGGTTGCTAATATTTCTGATACTCAGCAACGCACTTAGGCTATCTAGGTGGAGCTCTCCAGGCATGACATAAGACAAAAGCCCGGTTTCTGACATTGCTTTTAGGGCGTTCATCAGGTTGGGGCACTGCAGCAGCTTCATCATTTCCTGTCTTATTCTTTCCCCTGAGAGCGAATTGACATTGCTGGCGAATTTAGAGCAAGCACGCACGATCTCGCTGTCCAAAACAGTGCCAGGAATATACGCATAAAACCTGAAAGCACGCAACATGCGCAAATAATCCTCCCTGATTCTCTCCTCGGTATCTCCGACAAATCTGATTAGTTTATTTTCTAAGTCTTGTACTCCGCTGAAATAATCATATAGATTGCTCTCTAAGTCGCAATAGAGCGCATTAAAAGTCAGGTCACGTCTTGCGGCGTCCTCCTCCCAGCTGTCGGTGAATTTAATTTCTGCATGTCTGCCGTCACATTTGGTGTCGCAGCGCAGGGTTGTGATCTCATAGGTGTTTTTATCAACGATGGCAGTGACGGTTCCGTGTTTGAGCCCGGTGGGGATAACTTTTATCTCTGCTCTGTTCAGTGCTGCTATAACCAAATTGGGCGGCAGATCGGTGGCAAAATCTATGTCGTCAATTGCCATGCCAAGCAGCGCATCTCTGACGCATCCGCCGACAAATCTGATCTCTCCGCCTTTCTTGCTCAGTGCCTCTGAGATTGCTTGTGCGGACTGGCAATAATTGATAAGATTGAGCTTCATGGAGCAATGATATGTTTTTTGCTGAAAATTTTTCACGCCGCATTATATTAGCTCTATGCTAGTTAAAGTAGGAATGTGAGGCAAATAAATTTGTGCGCAACAGAGATGATCAGGTTGGCAGAGTTAATTTATGCTTGGCTAGAACTTAAAGCGAGCATACCGAGGCAACTCCTTGTTCTTATAGCTGCAGCCGAATAGTCTCCTAATGCATATTAGTTACATTAATAACTAATTTGTATTATTATATACTACTATTATATTAATTTATAAAGATTCGAAGTATCAAGCTAAGATTTAGCAGTAAAGATCATATAATGTATTCTGAAATGGTGGAACAAGCGGGATGGGGCATACCGACTCCGTTTTTTTGGCAGTTACGTATTATGGCGTATTCAACACATATATAGAAAATGTTAAAAAGCAAACTGGAGAAAAGCCTATTGTAATTAGCGTTGGTAGCGGTTTGGGTTATCATGAAGTTCTGATGGAAAAATTTTTAGATGCTAGGTGCTACAACGAAAATATCACCAAATGTAAAGCAGCTAACAAAATGATACAGAAAAAACAATAAAAACTTCAATTTTTATTGTTTTTTCTGGTGGAGATTATTAGGGTTCTCCCAATTTTTTCACAGTCGAAGCCGCGGAAATAAATCGAATTTTCTTGAAGCAAAAATATAAATAGCTAATTTATTAGCTACTCCCCCGGGAATATCAGTACCAATTGCTCTTTGTTTATAGAGGCATTATAGTAAAAGGCATAAAAACCAATCCAGATTTTTAATTTAGGGAGGGAAATTGAGGAGGGATGGCCGAGCGGTTTAAGGCGCACGCCTGGAAAGTGTGTATATGCTAGAAGCATATCGAGGGTTCGAATCCCTCTCCCTCCGCCATTAACTTAAAACGAACTTTCATATTCCCGAGATGGAATAACCTCAAAAGCCCGGCATTTGCGGGCTTTTTGCTATTTGCAATTGAATTCACCTCTCTAAAAACACCCCGTTTTTCTCTAATTTTCCTCCTATATATGCCCCTCTCCTGAAAAACACCGTACTTGGAAAAGCGAAGTACGGAGCTTTTAGTCATGGGAAATCAAGGGTCTCGCAATTGACCGGTTCGCACCAGTCTATGCCTGTCATTGACTACTCATCTGGTGAGATATGAAACTTAGAACGGTAGCAAACACGGTTTTTGTGGTCTTTGTAATCTTCGAATGGATCGCTGTTATATATGCCAAAGAACTTTTGAAACATTTTTTTAGCTCTTGCTTTTGTCTCTTTTGATTGCTCCTTGCGATTATCCCAAGTGAACCAGCTTCTCTCATCTGCAAAGCCCTCCAGCAGGTTCCATTATTTATTTGGGGAAGCGGTTCGGCCATCTGCCATACTCATCTGTGTGAAGTTATAAACTTGAAAGACTCTTTCATCGCCAGTATTGCATATAACACAAACTGTATGGCCATCAGTAAACTTGATCGTAATATGAGGCCATTCAGCATCAGCAGGCGTTGGCAATAGAGCACAAGCCACATCTGGCATTAAGTCTTCCTGATTTTCATGGAAGGCTTGAAATGACCCTGATGCTTTCTTTGTATCTATGAGACTGTCTGCAGCCGCCAAACCTTGTAAATCGATCAAGACCGAGCCTTTTACTCTAATGGCATTGATCTTAGCCTGACTCACATTGTCAACTGCAGGCAGCAATAAAATTTTAGGACCATCAAGGCCAATCACATGATTGATTATGGATTCAAGGTCGCCATCATGAGTATAAATCCCGAAAAAGCTTGGATAACGAATAGTGCCTCGGGGAATATAACACCTAACCCTTATGCAGCTTATGCAGCCATCAATGGTCTGAACATCTTTGAAAACAGACACATCTTTCGTAAGGTCGGCAATTAAGCTGGCTATCTTTCTCGGGTTTAAGATGTATAATCACCTGTCATTATTCGAAATCTGCAGGCCCGGACAGCCAGAGGAATCGTCATTGCACACGGCCATCATTTTGTCATCAGGCATTTCACAAACACGTCTTCCGCCGCAATGACCATGGTCGCAGTGTAGATGCTCATCAAGAGACGTCCTACTATCAAACCATGATTTGATTATATCGGCATTACCAAAATGCCTGATCAAAAATGTATGGTTATGTTCATGCCGAGGCAGCTTTGCGAGCGTGTTCCACATAATGCGCTGCCTCCTGTTTTGGGATTCTTGCCTCCACTAAGCCTTGGCCAAAGCCCGCTGCTGGCAAAATCTGATTGATACGGGAAGTTATAAGTCGATTGATGATATGCTCCGGAAGGGAAACATCAATTCCTCTTATATGTCGTGCATATTACGCCTGAAACAACTGGCTCTGCAGATTAGGAAAGCTATCCTCTATGGCGCCCAGCTGCGCTAATTGAGCCTGTAGGATATGCAAATATCATTCCCCGATCTTTGGGATGAATAGTTAGAGCATTTCGGATTTGTCTGATGCTGCTTCGGTGAAATTTCACCGAACACCCTGAAATTTTTTTCAAAAAAATTCATACCCACCAAAGCCCCGCATGTTGGGGCTTTTTTTGTTTTTGCATCTCTTTGAACAGCCCGTCTCACCGGGCCTCCAGTGAGTTTTCGCCAGTCCCAGTTGACCCGCCCGCGTGGCGGCTAACCGCAACTGGAGACGAAAACCATGAGCAAAAACAACTATGAAGGAATCCATTATTATGTCGTAAACCAAGTCCGTTATCACGCACACAGCCTGATGCGGCATTCCACCATTCATGGCGTAGAAGCTGAAGACCTCGAGCAGGAGCTGATTCTGGAATACCTGTCCCATAAGCAGGCTTATGATCCCGAAAAAGCAAAATGTTCAACCTTTGTCGATCGCGTCCTCAGCCATAAATGTGCGAGCCTGATTGAAGCTGCCCGAGCGCAAAAAGCGCGGTTCCGGAGTCTGTGATTTTTCGTTGGAGTCATGGCTTGAGGATAAGGACGTCAGAAGCGGTGCTTTACCTGGTCCCAAAACCGAAGATCTAACCAGCAGCGATCTGCAAATTGATCTCGAAAAAGCTGTTCAGCAGATGCCCCCGCATCTCGTGTTGCATCTGGTTGATCTGCGAACGCTCAGCATCAGTGAAATCTCACGCAAAACCAAAACCCCACGCTGGGCGCTGTACAGAGCCCTATCCGAATTGTACAGATCGCTGATGGCGCAAGGGTTTGGGGAATATCTGCGACTTAAGCCCTTGACAGTTTTTGAGTCTTCTCGGTAAGTAACTCTTTGGAGGCAAGAAAACATGCCAGGTTCTCGCGGAAATACAAGACCCTGAGGGCTCCGGGGGGGGGAGAATACCGCAACCGCTTTGCTCTTTGTGCGGCGTCAGAACCCGGCAGCTAGAGCAGACATGACCAAAGAGCAAATTTTAACCCACGAAATCAAGGAGGATCAATGTTTAAGCTGACACTACAAAAGCTGAGCAAAGACAGCTCTTGCACCAAGCATGTCCCGGCATTTATCCAAATTCCGGTGCTTGGTGCCACCCCCGAAGACACCACAAAACCAATCCATGAAGCCACTCTGGATGATCTGGTATTTGCAGCGCAAGCACTGGATCAAGAGCAAAGCGCAATTTGTAGGCGCTTTGCAGCCATTCGTGAGCTGTATTCAGAAGCGTGTGCCAAGGGTGCTTTGTGCGTAGAAAATATCGTTGATGCACTCTTCCGCAAAGGAGCTGTCTAATGACACCTCCCATCATCTCAGCCGATGAGCGCCCGAAAGAAGCCAAGGGTATTAAAGGACGCATCTTCGGCAAAAGCGGCGTCGTTAAAGCCTCGCTCCTTTGGATACTTCCCGCTGAAAAGACGCTTTTCTTTGATTTGGAGGCTGGTGATCTGGCTAATAAAGACTGGTAAGGTGATACATCCAACCACGCACATGGCAGGACTGCCGTGATATTGCTGCCTTTATTGGTGGTCCGAAACCAGCCTTGCGTGATGAGCAGCCATACAGCCAAGCCCATTATGATGCCGTCACTGCTAAATATGGTGATGCTGGGGCTCTCGATAAATACGGCACAATTTTATCGATAGCATCACTGTCGCCGGTCGTCTGTGTTTAGCTGGTATAAGGGTTAACCGCAGGCATCCTCCGAGAAAACCGGAAAGCCTGATACGCGTGGCGCTTATGGCCCGCATGATCAGGAAATGATCGTGTGGCTTGCCCATCTTCAGTGCACACGCGGCAAGAATATCTGTTTCTTCGGCATCCTCGACGAAAAAATTGACAATTTTAATCTTCGCTATTTCCAGCAGTAAATTAAAGGCAGCAAAACTGCGCCTGAGCTCCCGGGTATTGTCGATCAGGTCATTACCATGACTGAGATGACAAGCCTGGAAGGTAAGCCATTCCGCTCCTTTATCTGCCACAACATCAATGATGCCGGGTATCCCCAGCAAGACCGCTCCGGTCGTCTTGAGCTGATGGAAGAGCTCCATCTTGGCTGCCTGATGCAGAAGATTTTGGACAAAGCCAAACCCGCTGCCGAACGCCCCACATTATCGATTGGGCAGGACACGCTTGCCAGCAGCACCCACTATACCCAACGAAACACAAGGAGACCAAGAATGAGTTGGAAAAATTTTAATAGTGCGGATGATCAAAGCGGATTTGATGTCATCCCCAAAGGAACGCTGGCAAAGGTTCGCATGACTATCAAACCCGGTGGCCATGACGATGCTTCTCAAGGCCGGACTGGCGGCCGGACAATCCGGAGCAATACGACAGGCCCTGTCTGCATGAGCTGCGAATTTGTCGTCTTGAAAGACAAATATGTGCGGCGCAAAATCTGGAGCATAATCGGCCTTTACAGCCCCAAAGGACGGATTGGGCCAATATTGGTCGTGCCTTCATCAAAGGTGTTTTGAGCTCTTCGCATAGTGTGCCCAACAAGGATAACTCTCCTGCTGCTCAGAATGCTCGCCGCATTAATGGTCTTGGCGATCTGGACGGCATTGAGTTCGCTGTACGCATTGATGTCGAGAAAGACTAAAACGGCGAAGACAAAAACGTCATCAAACTGGCTATCACGCCGGATCACAAAGAATACGCTTCCGTCATGGAGGTTGTATCGACTTCTGCTCCAATCAACCAGACAGGTGGTGATAATACATCCACGAGCTCTGCCAGCAATCTGCCGTCACAGGTGCAATGATAAGGGGGCAGCATGTTGCTCAGATCAAGACAAAAGGAGCTTGCCCCCAAAGCTGTTGATGTGCTTTATTCCTATGGCAACATGCTTGCTGTCGCGCAGACTGGTGCGAACAGGACAATCATGCTCTCGGCTGTGCTGGGCCATATGTTCGAGCGTGATGTTCAGCGGGCTTGCACACCGTAATGAGCTAATCTTTCAAAAAGAAGGTAAGTTTAAGCGCATTAATCCTGCATTTGTCATGAATGCAGCTGCTCAGGAAGAGCTGAGCAAGGTTCGTAAACCGCCCTTGATTATTACATAGGCGCGGTCTCTGACATCATGAATACGCGGCCCATTAACGATGCCGTTGTTCAGCATTGGAAAGAAAAAGCTGGCTATCGACAGACCGTGGTGCTCTGCTCCGCTGTGGATCATGCACGAGATGCCATGGCTAGCTTCCAAAGCCCCGGAATTGCCATAGGCATGATCTGGGGTGATATGAGCCAAACAGAACACCCTGGCACTTTGGATGCCCATGGCAAAGGCGAACCTCAGGTCATTGTCAATGTTGCTGTACTGACAGAAGCCCAGGCCACTCGCCAACCTCCTGCATCGTTTTCCTGCGCCTCAGCTCTTACAAATCAACAATGATTCAGATGATTGGGCGGGGTCTGTGCATCGTGGACCCGGCAGAATTTCCCGGAATCATCAAAAAAGACTGCATTGCTCTGGATTTTAGCGCATTGACACTGATACATGGCTCTCTTGAACAGGAAGTGCAGCGGGATGATCAGTTTATAGAAGGCAAAGCGTCTTACAAAGGCCATCCAGGATGCGGTGCTGTTCGGCAGCGTTGGCGAGGTCTTCGTCGCCATAAAGTTCCATCGCCGTTTCAAATTCTTCACTGAAGACATCATTAATTCGTTTGAAGAACAGGATCGGGAAGATATAAGTCTTGTAGTCTGACGCATCGATAGGCCCGGTAATTATATGCGCGGCCATCCAGAGCCGGTGCTCTAATTCTTTCAGCGTTAGCTTTTTACTCATAGCAAATCTCCTTGCTGAGGAAGGCTTTTTAGAAGCTTGTCCTCTTTCATGCTGTCAAAAACTTTGGCAAGGTTTGCCCTGTTCTCTGACTTGCGTTTTGCCAGCTTCAATGCGCCCATATCGAGCAGCATTTGATTGCCGCGTGGCATGTCTCGGTATTGAGCTACATATAGAGGAACGCCGTATTTTAATGTTTCTTCGCCTGCATTTAGGGCTCCGCCTTTTTCTCCGGCCTCAATAATAATCATGACGCGACTTAAAGCAATAATCAGTTGATTGCGAATCATAGCCCGAAATGCTCTCCACGGCTCGTTTGGTTCAAATTGACTGACAACAAGAACGCGCTCCCAATCCCATACAGACTTTAGCGCTTTTCTAATTCTGAAATAGTTGATCCCTTGGGGCAAAACCAAAATTGTCTTGCCGCCCGCTTTTAAGCAGTTGTAATGCACTTCAAAATCAACGCCTGCAGCATTACCGGAGACCGCAGAGATATCTAGCCCCGAGCGCGAAGCTAAGTCTTTAGACAAAGCAGCGCGAGGGAAATTCTTACGTGCCACTTGCTCGGCGCAGTCTTGTGCTATCTCTAAGCCTTTAGGGCTTGATTTACGCGAACCACAAAAGCCTAAACCGGGCATATTCAGCAGTTCCGTATTGCCCACCATATCTAGGTGTTTGGGAGCTTGACTGACCATGATGCGCTTTACGCGTTCCGGATATAACGCATCATCAAGCTCAACCCTGATCGGCTTCCTAGCAATATTTTTGTTGTCAAAGTTCAAATCACTCATGCTCTGTTTATTGTCCGCATCACGCAATGTTTTTACAAAGCAAAGCCCATACACCTCTTTAGCACCGACTTGCTGCAACTTCATTGCGATGTATTGAATTGTTATTCCTGACTGGTATATATCATCAATTAGGATGATTGTTTTACCATCCACGTTGAAATCGGGACTGTTCTGAAAAGACACTTTAGCTTTTTCCCAAACTTCCCACTTCTCCTCAAATGCGCAGTCTTTCACAGACAATTTTGGTCCATTAAAGACAAAGCCATTAGTAACATCTTGCTTGTCCACTTTGGCGCTAACGAGATTAGTCACTCTGCTGGGTAGGTCAGAACCCTTCTTGTCTGGTCCGGGGGCTACAGAACAAATTAGATCTGCGTCCTTATAGAAAGGCTTGTCTTGAATGAACTCTGATACTTTGTCCACAAGCTGGTTAATAGCATTCTGAATAGCATTCTGGTCTTTATTATACTTACCATTGTACTCCTTACCATTGTACACGAGCTCACCTATTTCAGTGCGTTCACCGGAGGTATTGTCAGTTCGTTTAAAGTTAAAGTCGAGAGCAACAGAGAGTGACAGGCAATCTCGCAAAAAGATTGAGCTGCCTTGTTTACGTTCCCATTCTTCGATCACAGCAAGCTCTTGTTCATCTTTTACATGCATATAATACTCATCTGACTTTGAATCGTAATTCAGAGACATTCCTGTTTCCGCTTCAAAAATTTTCTTCACAGACTCTATTGAAGAAACTGAAAACGTTGTTTTAGCTCCATTTTTCTTTATTCCAGAATTACCGTGAAAACATTTTTTGAGTGGTTTTTTGTTACGCTCAGCAAGAACGGTATCTTTTGTGATCTCTTTCATCTTAAAAACTGCCTTAAATTAACCATTGTCGCCTTCTTTTCGCTCTTGCTCACCGATCCGGTGGTCTATCTCGCTTTTACAAAACTGCCACGCGCTCCCCACTTTGAAGCTCGAAACCTTACCCTCATACGCAAAACGATAGGACGTTTTCTCTGCAATCTTGAGGTAATCGGCGAGCTCCTTCACGGTCATAATATCATCATTGGGCATGGCTTTAATGTCTTGCTAGAGATATATGGATTGAAAATAGTAGCAAATAAGAGAATACTCAAGTAAGCTATCGAGCAAATCAGGTTTGGGATAGACTATAAAGCATGAAAAGGCTCTGTCCATACCTCACTTACTCTGGTGCATTGCCGTTTATCTTATGTGCGATTTGTTTTGTATTTGATATGAACACTGTCCCGTTACTAGGCAATACGAGTCAAGTTTTGAGTGTCTATGCGCTAGTCATCACATCATTCATAGCTGGCAGCCACTGGGGGCAGCATTTAAATTTAAGCGATAAATGGAGCCTATATCTACCATTATTCAGCAACATAAATGCCATTCTATTATGGATCGGTTTTTTAGTTCTGCCTTTCAAGCTTTTGCTTGTTGCATTCATAATCAGCTTCTTAGCTTTGTTGTTGGTCGACAAAAAACTGCTCCAGGATGATCTGATCAGTCTTGCATATTTTCGTGCACGCTGTCTTGTAACGGCAATTGTTATTTTGGCACTTATTATTTCAGGGGTTTGCGCATGACAAACATTGCCATTATTGGAGCGGGGCTATCCGGACTCACTGCAGCAGCGATAATACAAGATCAAGCTACCGTCACACTTTTTGAGAAATCACTCGGAGTCGGCGGTAGAATGTCGACCAGACGTGCCGTGCCCTATTTCTTTGATCATGGTGCGCAGTTTTTCAAAGCCCGGACGGATGAGTTTAAAGCATTCATTGCTCCAATGATTAAGGAAGGTGTGATTGGGCGTTGGGACGCGCGTTTTGTTGAAATTGTAAATAGACAAATCACGCAAAAGCAACAATGGAATGAAAGTTATCCTCATTATGTCGGTGTGCCGGACATGAATGCTATAGCAAAATATCTAAGCCAAGGCTTGCAAGTAAAGCTGAGAACACGAGTGCAATTTATTAGAGAAAACCATGGAAAATGGTTTTTGGAAGATGATCAGGGCAATGCACTAGGAGAATATGAC
>BLZN01000042.1 GCA_014132315.1 Rickettsiales bacterium
GATTTAAGTATATACTAGCCAAAGCAATAGTGTGGCTACGCGCGTTAAACTCTCCGCCTTTAGGATTGAGGCAGCTATGCATCAAATCTTTCAGCTTTTGCTGGTCTTTTTCTGGCAGATCGCTGCCAAAATTCTTGGTTACTCCCTGATTCTTGCCTGTCCAAGTTTTGACCAGGCTGTTTATCTTAAATTTAGCAATAGTTTTGTTGATTATGCTAGTTGTCATATCATCAATCTTAACTTATTTATTATTATAATATGCTAATATTCATTTTAGCTTAAGCTGGTTTTCGTGAATATACATCCCTAACTTTCCTTCAATTAAGCCAACTGCATATTTGCCAAAAACCTCATAGCGCCATCCCTGAAGGATTTTGTCATCTTTATCTTGTTCTTCTAAAAAGCCAGCCAGCTCGCTGTTTGTTGCTATCAGAGAAGGAGCAAGGCCCAGCTCTTGACACTGCAAATTTAGCGCAATTTTTAATATTGACAGGACCAGCTTATTTTCTAAGTGTTTCCTCTGCTCAGCTATGCTATCGGGTAATTCATCAGATTCAACATCGTGCTTTTCTAGGAGGTCCAATACTTCGCAC
>BLZN01000043.1 GCA_014132315.1 Rickettsiales bacterium
ATTGGATGATGGTCGGAAACTACAAACACCATGACAGGGAAAGACGAAACAATTTAAACTCAAAGTATGCAGAGTTTGCTGAGAGCCTCCGTTATTGTCGGCAGAGTCAGTATCCAGAGATTTGGTGAAAGAGCCTGTAAGGTCGCTTTGAACTCCCGCGGCCTGCTGCCTTGATGGTTCTGATGGATGGTGTCGTTGTTGGTTATGTCCAGAGCCAGGCACTACAGTGATATAGGCAAATGGCTGCCCCCGCTGTATCACCATAGTTGCTGCTCTTGGTTGTTCTTTTGGTTTAAACGACATTGAGTCGAAATTCCAATAGCTTTTTAAAAGCCAACCGACGGT
>BLZN01000044.1 GCA_014132315.1 Rickettsiales bacterium
AAGTTAACTTTACTTAATTTATCAGCCATGATTTCTGCCGCAGGGTGCATCAGGTCGCAATGAAAGGGTGCACTCACAGGCAGAAATCATGGCTGATAAATTAAGTAAAGTTAACTTCTTAGATCCTTTAGTGCCCTTAATATCAAACGTCACTGCAGATGTCGTACGCCGCGGGGCCCCAATAAAAAATCTGCTAGTGCAGCAAATTTACTCCACGGTGAGATGGCAAGAGTCTATAATCAGAGCTATCGAGCTGGGGGTAAAGGAGTTTTACGAGATTGGGCCAGGCAAGGTTTTGACAAATTTGATTAAGAGAATTAATAGTAATGTCAGGGTTTGTGCCATACAAACACCGGATGATCTTGATAAAGTTGCAAGTTTATGTGTGCACTCGTAGCTCAGCTGGATAGAGCGTCGCCCTCCGGAGGCGAAGGCCACAGGTTCGAATCCTGTCGAGTGCGCTTTTGTTCTTTTATCTCCTTTTGTACACATTATTTTTCATAAGTAGAGACAATGAAAATCATATCAGGCACCAGCAACTTAGATTTATCATGCAAGATTGGCCAATATCTAGGTATGCCGCTAGCAAAATGCAAGATTGGCAAATTTTTAGACAAGGAAATTACAGTCGAGATAGAGG
>BLZN01000045.1 GCA_014132315.1 Rickettsiales bacterium
TCTTTGAGCAATTTTTCTACTGGATCATGGACAAGCTCAGAGGTATATCAGACTTCACAATAAATGTAGACGTATTAGAACTTCTAAAGGACGACGTATATCGGTTAAATTTTATGCTATCTGGTAGGAAGGCGCATGAGATAGCGCATCTCACCATTGATGGGAAAAGCCAATCTCTTGTTCATGAAGCGTTTAATGTAGACGGCAAACCAGAAGCACTCCAAGCCTTTATTGAGGAGCTGAATGAATTTAATCTAGAGCAAGATGTAAAAGCATATAGTAAAGAGCTTCGTGAGATGGGGATTACAGAACAACAGCAGGCCAACCTCACTGTA
>BLZN01000046.1 GCA_014132315.1 Rickettsiales bacterium
ATATAATATTTAGGATTGATTGATCAAAGTGCAAAGTATGCAATAAACTCTGTTTAAAATGAAAAGAGAAGTGGAGATACTGCTGGCAGAGCCACGTGGCTTTTGTGCAGGCGTGGAAAGAGCGATAGAGATATTAGAACGCGTTATCCAGATATATGGGGCTCCGATATATGTAAAACATGAGATAGTGCACAATGCGCATGTGGTAAATTACTTCGAAAATCGAGGAGTGATATTCATAGAATCTCCAGAGGAGGTGCCGGAAAATTCCATATTGATACTCAGCCCCCACGGAGTTTCAAAATCCATAGAGCAAAAAACGCGTGCAAAATGCAGATTGGTGATAGATTCAACCTGCCCCTTGGTTAAAAAGGTGCATAGAGAGATTGAGCGTTATGAGCAGAAGAAACGGCAGATCATCATCGTGGGCACGGCCAAGCACCCGGAGATTGAAGGCACAGCCGGGCAAATTAACTCAGAGACAACATTGGTCCAGTCTTTACAGGATGTATATCGTCTGAAGATACCGAGAGATACGCCGGTAGCATACGTAACCCAGACCACACTGAGCCTGGATGACACAAAAGAAATAATAGCAGCGCTGAAGGAGCTTTTTGTGGACATTATTGGCCCGGACACAAAAGATGTGTGCTATGCAACTCAAAATAGACAGGATGCGGCAAAGGAGCTGGCGGGCTTGGTAGATTTGGTTTTGGTGATAGGTGGCCTCAATAGCTCAAATTCAAATAAATTGAGAGATATTGCAGCACGAATACAGAAAAAATCCCATTTAATTCGTGACTATCGGGATATAAAATCTGCATGGTTACGCAATGTAAAGAAAATAGGTGTAACCTCTGGTGCATCAACACCTGAATACTTAGTGGAGCAGGTTATTTCATATCTAAAAACATTGTTCCAGGTTAGGGTAGGCGCAATAGGGCATATAAAAGAGAATGTACATTTTAAATTACCGGCAGAAGTGCAGTATGATTCTGTCTGAGATAATAAATAACCAAAATATAGAAAAATAAAAACAATTTTCTAAGATTCTAAGCCCTCTAATGCCACCAATGATCTATTTTCTATGTATTTAAGGAATGCGCCTCCTCCGGTGGATAGATGGGTATATTCCTCTTGGACCTTAAGCTTATTTATTATCTCCATGCTATCTCCGCCCCCCACTAGGCTTTTGATTTTACCTTTGCTCGTCAGCAGAGCGATTTTGTGTGCGACGGCAGCAGTCCCCACGGAAAGTGAAAGATCATCGCAAACACCTAAAGGGCCATTCCACAGAACCGTCGTGCAATTTTCCATAATCTGGTTTATTTTGGCTATGCTATCTGGCCCTATATCACATATTAAGTCACGTGCTGAGATATCAGCCAATGAGCGTGGTGCATATCTGGTGCCCATGCCATTAACACTAACTATCGCATCCATGGGCAGGATTATCTGACATGAATTATCCTCGGCAATTTGCAAAATATTTAAAGCAACATCAAGCTTATCGCTATAACATAAAGACGCACCTATATTAGCTCCGCGGCACTTCAAGAAGCAATTTGCAAGGATACCGCCAATAAACAAGTAGTCAACGCTGCCTGCAAGCTTATTTAGCAAATCGATTTTGGTTGATATCTTCGCTCCACCAACAATTGCCATCATTGGTTTTTGTTCGGCATCCAGTATACTATCTATTTGCTTTATTTCCTCTAAGAGCAAAAAGCCCACAGCCGCAGGGAGCAGCCTGGGCAGCTTAACCAAAGAAGCATGTGCCCTGTGCGAGCAAGCAAAGGCATCATTTACATAAATCTCACCCAACTTTGCCAGCTCTCTGGCAAAGGCCTCATCGTTTTGGGTTTCGCCTTTGTGGAATCTTAAATTCTCCAGCAGCAATATATCGCCGCTACGCATTGAAGCAACTGCCTCTGAGGCTTTCTGGCCTATGCAATCTTCGACAAATTCAACACAATGAGGACCAAGCAGGATTCCTTTTAACTCTCTTGCGATTGGGGCCAAAGATAAATTCTCTCGGCCCAAAAGGGGGCACTCGAGGCTAATCTGGTCAGGCTGCCCATCTGGCCTGCCTAAATGAGATAAAATAATTACTTTAGCGCCTCTGCTCCTCAAATAATTTATAGTAGGCAGCACCTTAGAGATGCGCGTATTATCAGTTATCACACCATTTTTAATTGGGACATTCAGGTCTGCTCGTAGCAAAACAGCTTTGTTGTCTAAATCTAAATCCCGGATGGATTTTATCA
>BLZN01000047.1 GCA_014132315.1 Rickettsiales bacterium
TTTCTCTTGGCAAAAAGAAGCATTTTTTAATTGAAATTTCTGCTGAGCATTGAAGCTCGGGGTGCTAAGATTAGATGAAATAAGATTATTAAATACTACTAATGTCAGTAATAACACTAATTATATGGACTATATGGGTCGGCAAAGGTAGAATTGAGATATCGCTTGTAAAATTACTGAGTTACTAATAATAAGTTATTATAATTAGTTTATGATTACTAATTATAGCTAAAAGTTATGCCAAATGGAAACAGTCTCCCTTCCGGATCTCTCCGAATCTTGACAATACATGCAATAAAGAGAGCGATAGAGCAATCTTCAGGCACAAAAGCACATGCCGCCGCGAAGTTTGCGTTACTACCCTTGCCTGAGGCAGATAAAAAGCAATTTCTAGGTTGGATTTACGTCACAGAAATCAGAGAGACTATATTGTCTATCTCGCCTATAAAACACGAAGTAGGGTTTGCTATTAGATCTGTAACCAATCTTGAAAGTAAAGATGTTACGCACCATAAAAAAGGTGCCGATCTCTTGTTTCGTTTGTTCAAACCTGGTGGGGGCTGCGAAGCTACCACGGCCGGCCCGACTGCTAATACTACAAAACACTTCAGGTATTGTCGCTGTCCTTATATCAATCCTAATCATAGATCTGCTTGTGGTCTAGAGCAAGATAAATGTCTTGCTCTTAAGCAAGCAAAACAACGATCCGTTGCTGCATTGCGAGAAATGGAATTTAGGGAGCGTCTTTTTATTGCATCAATTATAATCTCTTATGTAGACGAGATGGGTGCTTTGCTAAATAATAAAGAGATAGAAACTTATGTTATGCCTACTGGGGCAGTAGTAAACTTAGCTCCTCTAATAAAACAGGATATAGAAGCCATAGAGGTTTTCTTGCAGGAATATCTTTCAGAAGAAGCCAAGATAGCGAAAGCACAAGGGCTACATAAAGTATACTATTCTCCGGAGAAAGAACAGCAGCAAGGAAGAGCTGTATAATCTTTGAAGTAATCCATAAGCCTGAGCCTGACAAGAGCAGCGAAGTGTGTATATTAGCCTAGCCCACCAATACTATTGTATAGAAGTTTAGTTGGCTCCGCCCCAGCAGTGGGCAGGGCTTTGGCTGCTATTTCGGAGAATCATCAGAATGAGGATGGCTCAATTGCTGTGCCTATTGTGCAGCGCCAAATCGGAGCCGAATTTGCCGTTGCCGGCGGATTTGTGCTTTTTGAGACATTGCTGATATAGTAGCTTATTTCGGGGGAGGTGTTTTGTGTCCGACGATGTCTAGCCTTAATAATTGAGGGCATGCAGATTTTTACTGACAGGAAATTTGTTAAAACTTTAATATTATAAATGATAGCACGGATGTTGCTGTCATTGCTGCCCAGAGCCCAAAATAGCTTATATATTCCCGGCAAATCCTGCGAGTCTTATTTTGTCCACAGATTTTTATTAAGAGCATGGCCAGCAACACTGCATTTCATCTTTGTGGTGCCCAGAAGAAGACTCGAACTTCCACAGCCAAAAGGCCACTAGCACCTGAAGCTAGCGCGTCTACCAATTCCGCCATCTGGGCTCTCCGATTAATGATCTTATCACATTTGGACATTAACTGCACATTGATGAAACTTAACATATTGCTATATAATATTTACTCACAGAATCTGTAATGGATATTTAATGTTTTACAGTTATATATAAAGATAATATGATGATATCTCAAAATACTATAGAGCAAATCAAAACAGCTATATTGCCTTCTCAGCTGGTTGGGAGATATGTTGCGCTCAAGAGACAAGGAGAGCGCTACACGGGACTTTGTCCTTTTCATGCAGAAAAAACCCCCTCCTTCACAGTCAATGATCAGAGAGGATTTTATCATTGTTTTGGCTGTGGTGCGCATGGAGATATAATCAGTTTTGTTGTTGAGAAGGAGGGTTTGGGCTTTACAGAGGCGGTGGCTAGATTGGCTGCTGAGCTGGGCATCGAAATATCCAGCCAGGAAGGCGAATCTCAATATAAGCAATTGTATAAGATTTTGCACTGCGCGGCTTCTTGGTTTGTCAGAAATTTCTGGAGTGAGCCAGGGAAGGATGCAAGACGATATTTAAAAAAGCGTGGCATGGCAGCAGAGACAGCAAAGAAATTTCAGCTTGGCTTTGCTCCTGCTGCGGATGATGCGCTGGAGAATTATCTGCGTTCCGAAGGATTCTCAATATCTTTAATGGAGGAGGCTGGACTGGTCCAGGCTAATCGTTTTTTGTTTCGCAATAGACTGATTTTTCCTATCTATAATCATCGGAATGTAGTTATTGGATTTGGCGGCCGAGTGATTAATGAGAATCAGCGTCCTAAATATATCAATTCTGCTGAAAGTCCTTTGTTCAAAAAAAATCAGGTGCTTTATGGATATAATTTTACTCAGGCTGGACGGGCTGGGGCTCGTGACGCGGCAAGCTTGGTGCTGGTTGAAGGCTATACGGATGTCATGGCGCTGTACCAGGTAGGGATCAGGGATGCGGTGGCGCCTCTGGGCACTGCATGTGGGTTGGAGCATATCCAGAAATTGTGGGCTGTCTCTAAAGAGCCTATAATATGCTTTGACGGAGACGATGCGGGCAGAAGCGCTATGCTGCGGATCGCAAAACTCGCCTTGCCTTGTCTGAAGCCTGGCTATTCCATGAAGTTTGCTATGCTGCCGAAGGGTTCTGATCCTGCCAGCTTGGTGAGCAAGAACGATCCCGATGAATCTAATCCTATTGGGCCTATTTTAGAGGCTGCACAACCTCTCTCTGATTTTCTGTTGCGGAGCTATGCTGCTGCTGGTCCTAAATCAACCCCAGAAGAGAAGGCTAGCATTGAGGTAAGTCTGATGGAATGTGCCGGCGCCATAAAGGATGAGACGGTGCGTAGCTACTATCGTAGATTTTTCAAACAGAAATTGTGGGAGTTTTATAGTGCTTCCTCCAAAAAGCCAGCGAAAAATGCTGCAAAGGAGAGCCATCAAGAATTTATTAGACTGCGAAAGTCGCAGAATAATTTTAGCCGCTATGAGGCCATGATGCTGAGGCTGATGCTGGAATATCCTGAGATGTTGAATTGTGCTGAGATTAATCAGCAGTTTACCTCGCTTCGCTTGCATGATCAGGGTTTGAGGGATATAAGAAGAACTTTTCTTGAGGCTGAAGGAAATTTGAGTTGTTTGGAACGGCAAAAGATGCTAGAATATAATGCTACTTTTTACATGCAGGATATATCTTGTACAAAGATAGAGAGTGCTGAATCTGCTCAAAAGATGTGGCATAGGTTATGTTTATTGCATAAGTTAGAAATATTAAAAAATGACTACAAGGAGGCAATAAGACTGGCAGCAAATGATAGTTCTGATGTCACAGTGGTTGAAATTTATAATTCTATAGTTAATTTAAAGAAGGTTTTGAACATTAGCTGATCTCTATCTTGTATGAATCTAAAATAGAAAGAGTTTATGTCTGATTCTCCTGAAAATTCTAAGAAAAAAAGCGTTGATGAGTATAAGGCAGTTCAGGATCTTATAAAAAAAGGTACCAGAACTGGCGTTATAACTTATAATGATTTGAGTAATTCTTTGCCTGCTGATGTTTTCTCAGAGGAGGAGATTGATAGCGCTATAAGCTTATTCTCTGATGTTGGCATAGAGGTAATAGACGATGATGAGGCTGATGAGGCTATTGCGCGTCCCGAGGTTAATTTGGGCTCCAATGGTGGTGATGCAGAAGATACTGCTGCTTCTGGCTATATTGATGACCCCGTGCGTCTTTATTTGCGAGAGATGGGCAATGTTAAGCTGCTGTCGCGTGAGGGGGAGATAAGGGTAGCAAAGCGCATAGAGCTGGGTAAGCGGATGACACTAGCTGCGATCTCTGGATTTCCGAGTGCTTTAAAGACTTTTGTGGCTTGGCATGATGATTTGGCAGCCGGCGATCTGCAGCTGAGAGACCTGGTTTCGCTAGATTCTGCGAGTGATACTGACATGTTTAAAGAAGAGGAGGAAATAGATGACATGGATTCCGAGGATGCTGACGCTGAACCTTGTGAGAATATGGCTGCAGAAGATTCTGGACAGCAGGCTGACTCTGAATCTGGCTTCCGGAAATACTCAATTTTAGAGGCAGAAGAAAAATTGTTGCCTAAGGTGGCCAGTATTTTGGGCGAGATCACCAAGCATGCGAAGACAATAATTTCTTATCATGAGCAGAATTTGAGCGGTTTTCTTGGTGCTGGCAAAGCTGACTGCGTTGTTAAAAAGAGAGATTATAAGAGCTGCTGCACTAAGGTTGCTAATTTAATTCAACAGCTGCATCTTCATAATCACTGCATCAAATCTTTTACTGATAAGATTAATGCACTAAATAAAAATTTAATTGCTTATGAAGCTAGGATTATTGCGATAGCAGAGAATCACTCTATAAGTAGAAGGGATTTTATAAGCTTGTATAAAAACGTTGATAGCCCCAAGAAATTTTTTGAAAAACTTGCGGCCACTAAAGGTAGCGCGTGGCAAGAGGCCCTAGAGCAAAATCTGCAGGAGATAACTGAAATAGACAGTAGCGTAATTAAGCTTATCAGGGAGAACGGCATTTTGGTCTCTACGCTCAAGGATTTAATAAGCAATTTGCGCAGTGGGGAAGGCATTACAGAAGAAGCTAAGCAGGAGATGATTGAGGCTAACCTGCGTTTGGTGGTGTCTGTTGCCAAGAGATACACCAGCAGAGGTCTACACTTGCTGGATCTCGTGCAGGAGGGCAACATTGGCCTGATGAAAGCGGTGGAGAAATTTGAATATCGTCGTGGTTATAAATTTTCTACTTATGCCACCTGGTGGATAAGGCAGGCTATTACTCGTTCTGTGGCTGATCAGGCCAGGACTATACGCATACCAGTGCACATGATAGAAACAATCAACAAGATCATCCGCACAGCCCGGCAGGTATTAAATGAGGTTGGTCACGAGCCCACTCCAGAGGAGCTGGCGGTGCGTCTCGGGCTCCCTGTGGATAAAGTGCGTAGAGTGATGAAAATTGCCAAGGAGCCTATCAGCCTTGAAAATCCTGTTGGGGACAATGATAGCTCTTATCTGGGGGACTTTATTGAGGATAAAAGCGCGGTGCGTCCTGTGGATGCAGCGGTGATTGCCAATCTGCGCTCTACTACCACCAGGGTGCTTGCAACTCTGACTCCCAGGGAGGAGCGGGTGCTGAGGATGCGTTTTGGCATTGGCGTGAGCACGGATCACACGCTTGAGGAGGTAGGGCTGCAGTTCAAAGTGACGCGCGAGCGGATTAGGCAGATTGAGGCAAAAGCGCTACGCAAGCTCAGACACCCGAGCCGCTCGAAAAAATTGCGCGGTTTCTTGAGCTAAGCTTCTTGAGTTAAATATTCCGGTTTTGATGAAAATCCGCATTGGGACTAGGGCTAGCAAATTAGCCTTGGCGCAGACAGAGGAGTTTATAAGAGCTTTGCGTAGGCTCTATCCTGACATTGATGCCGAGATAATTAAGATTAGGACCACTGGCGATAAATTACTGAACGCCAACCTGGCAAAAATTGGTGGTAAAGGCCTGTTTATCAAAGAAATAGAGGAGGCTCTGCTGGCAGATGAAATAGATGCGGCTGTGCATTCGATGAAGGATATGCCGGCAGCTATGCATGAGAATTTGGATATTGTGGCACTTCTGCAGCGGGGAGACGCAAGAGATGCCTTCGTCTCCGGGCTTTATAGTTCTGTTGAGCAGATGCCTGCTGGTGCTGTGGTTGGAACGTCTTCTATAAGAAGGCAGGTGCAGATTTTGCGCCTGCGTCCGGATCTGAAAATTGTGCCTTTTCGCGGCAATGTCCCGACCAGGTTGAGGAAGGTATGGGATGGTCAGGTTGACGGAACGATACTTGCAGTAGCGGGCCTCAGGCGCCTTGCTATGGATGAATTTATCAGGCTTATATTCCCAACCAACGTTTTGTTGCCTGCGGTTGGGCAGGGCATAATTGGTATTCAGTGCAGATCTGATAATACTCAGGTTATTTCAATTATTAGCCCGCTGGATCATAAACAGACCAGGATTGCTCTGGAGGCTGAGCGTAGTTTTTTGTCGAGATTAGACGGCGACTGCACCACTCCTATTGCAGCTTTTGCCAGGCTGAAGGGCGATAAAGTGCGGGCAGACTTTATGTTGGCATGTGGTGACAAAACATACTTTACAAAACGTGTTGGCACGATGCAAAATGCAAGAGAAATGGGCTTTGATGCAGCAGATGAATTGGCAAAACTATGCGAATAAAAATTTATATAGATAGACTAAAAGTTAAGGGATCTGTTGGTGTTCATGCCTGGGAAAGAGCCTGCAAGCGTTCTTTTTTTATCAATGCTGAGCTCACTGTTGATTATGATCCTGCTTCTGATGAGATTAGCGACACGATTGATTATAGTGAGCTATCTTCCAATATTATTGATTTTGTTGCCAATGCTAGCTGCAACTTGGTTGAAAAATTGGCCTGCGACATTTTGCAGCTCATAATGCAGGATAAAAAAGTAGTTTGCTGCAAGCTCGAAGTTGTAAAAAGATTCGCTGTGTTGAGTTTGTCTTCTGTGAGTGTTAAAGTAGAATGTGATAAGATCAATAATTCTTCCTAGTATATTATTAATCTAAATAAATTCATGAAAAAAATCAAACCCTTTATGCTTTCAGGTCAAGAAGTGTTGCCGATAATCGAAGGCGGCAAAGGAGTGGCCATCACGAACGGTAGATCTTCTGGGGCGTTTGCAGCAGCAGGAGCTATCGGCACTTTTTCTGGTGTTAATGCAGATTTGATTGATGATAATGGTGAGTATGTACCTCTGATATATAAAGGCAAAACCAGGAAAGAGAGGCACGAGGAGCTCATTGCCTATAGCATCAAAGGCGGCATCAGCCAGGCTCGCATTGCACACAAAACCTCGCAAGGCAAGGGACGTATTCACATGAATATATTATGGGAGATGGGCGGCGCACAGCGCGTTCTGCAGGGTGTCCTGGAGGGGGCAAAGGGCCTGATCCACGGCATTACTTGCGGTGCCGGCATGCCATACAAGCTGGGAGAAATTGCTGCTAAATATCAGGTTTATTATTATCCTATCATTTCCTCAATGCGTGCTTTTAGGGCTCTTTGGAAGCGTGCTTACAGCAAATTTTCTGGTTTTTTGGGAGGTGTGGTTTATGAAGATCCCTGGCTGGCTGGCGGGCACAATGGCCTGAGCAACAAGGAGGATCCTGATTTTCCAGGAGATCCTTTTCCGAGAGTTGCGGATTTGCGTGCCTTCATGAATGAAGTAAACCTGAGCTATGTCCCTGTTGTGATGGCCGGAGGAGTTTGGTATTTGCGAGATTGGCATAACTGGCTTGACAGTCCAGAGATAGGTCCAGTTGCATTTCAGTTTGGTACTAGGCCTCTTTTGACGCAAGAAAGCCCGATCCCTATGGAGTGGAAGCAGAAATTGCTAACATTGAAAGAGGGCGATATTTCTTTGAATAAATTTAGCCCCACTGGTTTTTATTCGTCTGCGGTTAATAATGAATTTTTGCAGGAGCTGCAAGCTAGATCGAGCCGTCAGGTTCCCTATCTTCTGCAGCCTGAAGATAAATTCAATAGTGTGCTACAGATAGGCCCTAGGATGCGCACGGTTTACATCAGGGCTCCTGACCTGGAGCGCGTTGCTCAGTGGCAGAGGCTTGGCTACACAGAGGCAATGAGGACTCCTGAGAGCACCCTGATTTTTGTCACTCCCGCTGATGCTCGGCAGATCCACGCAGACCAGGTGGGATGTATGGGATGCCTGAGCCACTGTGCATTCAGCAACTGGAAGGATCATGATGATTACACTACGAGTCTGAAGACTGATCCGCGTAGCTTCTGCATCCAGAAAACGCTACAAAATATCGCGCATGGCAGAGGAGGTGGCATTGAGCGCGAGCTAATGTTTGCCGGTCATAATGCATATAAATTTGCTGAGGATCCTTTTTATAAAGGGGGATTTATACCTTACGTTAAGCAGTTAGTCGAGCGTATTTTGACTGGTGATTAGGCCAAAGCAGAGCACAACAGAGAAACTAAGAAGGAATTCTGACAGGATCCTAAATTGAATTCTTTAGCGCTTGAGTTCTGGGGGTATATTTATGATGATTTTAATTCCTTGCTCAATATACTAAGTAGCTCCAGGCCATCTGAATCTACCCATTGCTGCTTGTCTGGGCTGTATCTGAAATGTTTGGCTCCGCTGATCGGAGAAGCCATCCAGATTTGCCCTGATGCACTATGTTTGCTGATGATATAAGCACCATTGTCTGTCTGCAGCTGCAGCATGCTACCTGCAAAATCCACGTCGATTCCTTCATCTTCCAGCCTCTCCATTATATCCTGGATAGTGTTGTCGGCTAATTTTTCAAATTCCATATCATCCTGAAACTTTATGTTTATTAGAATTGGTCTTTTAATTGCCTGAGATTTATGAATATATCCAGGTCGCTCCTTGCTTTCCCCTCCATATTTCTTTTTATGCCTAGTGATTCTCTTATCTCGGTGCTGTGCGTTCTCAGAAAAGGATTGGTCAGCCTTTCTTGCTTTATCGTGCTTGGCATTGTGCATGCTACATCTTTGGATTTTGCATCTAGCATCTGCAATTCCTGGTTGTTTGGCTCTATTTTTAAAGCAAATTCAATGTTCTTTTTTGTATATTCATGGCCGCAATATACCAGTGTTTCCTCTGGAATTTTGGCCAGTTTCTGTAGACTATCATACATTTGTTCATATGTCCCCTCAAATATTCTGCCGCAGCCCACGCAGAATAGGGTATCGCCCGTAAACAGGACTTTATCCTCTTTGAAGTAGAATGCGATATGCCCGGAAGTGTGACCGGGTATTGCGATTACTTCTACTTTTATGTCGCCGAACGTAAAGCCATCGGTGACGCCGATGTCTATGCCAGGAATTCTCTTCCTGTCAGCGGCGCTGCCGATCACTTTGGCTCCGGTCCGATGCTTGATTTCCAGATTTCCGCCCGTGTGATCCCAGTGGTGGTGGGTGTTGAGTATATAATCCAATTTGCCGATAAACTTAAGCGCCGCCTTGGCTTCTGCTGGGTCAACAATTCCATAAGTGTTGGTCTTGGTGTCATGCAAAAGATACATATAATTATCTTTGAGGGCAGGTATTATAGTGATTTCTAGCATATTATAGTATATAAATTTAGGTTAAAATCATATTCAATTTTTTTAATTTGCTATTATTTTATTAATTTTTTTATAATACCTCGATAATGTTTTTCTTGGAATTTGCCTCAAATTAGATTTTTTATGTAGATTTTAATAATACACAAATTAAATATATTGAAAATGCCACAAGATATAAAAATAACAGATCAATGTGCAGAAGCATATATAAATAAGCAAATTTGAATTTCATTATCCAGTCCTGCTTGTTAGACTTTTCTGTTTTGCAAAAAGCCAGACCAAAGGCTTTGCAGAATTCGGACATGTTGGGCCTTGCCTAACAATGATTAGTCTGAGGGGCTTGCTACGGGATTATATTCCAAAGTTTTTAGGGCTTGGCAATAGGGTTAGCTAGCAGGAATGATTTTTGGGTGTGCTGTTGTACAACCTAAAGTTGTTATGCGGCTTTTCTAATCTATTTTATACGCAAAGTTCAAGCTGATTTTATTGTCTGGATATGGATTATAGAAAATTTGTTGTTTCTGTGCTAGAAATAGTAGGAAAGATTGACGAAATTACTGAGTATTGCCTTAGCAGATAGGCAAAATGGTTCATTGGTGAATAGCTTTGGATGATATCTTGATATTCTTGCTCTTTCTATCCGTTTTTAAGGCACTGGGTCATGACCGCCATCGTTTAAAGGATGGCAACGAATTAGTCTTTTTAAAGAGAAGTAAATACCTCTGAGGACCCCATATTTTTCGATGGCCTGCTGCGTATATTGCGAGCAGCTGGGATAGAATCTGCAGCTTCGCCCCAAAAAAGGCGATATAAATAGTTGATATAATTTGACTATCAAGAGTAAGATGTTTTTAATAAACATTAATTTATTAGCATTACATACTATTTATATATGGCGCTTATAAACATTTAATGCATGCATGCAGCGCTCCAGCTCCTTTTCCAGCTCTGAGAATTGTGCCTTGATGATATTTTTTTTAGCTATCAAAACATAATAACGATGGTGTAACGCATGTTGAACAAGCATGCATCTTGCCAGCGCCCTTAATCTTCTTTTGGCTCTGTTTCTGACCACGGCCTTGCCTATTTTTTTTGTAGCGGTATATCCTATATGCAGGCGGTGATCGCTCTTATCCAATCTTTTTTGGACATCTAGCGTCCCCAGAATCAATGATGTCGAGATATAGGCTCTGCCGTGCCTCCTTATAGAGAGAAAATCCGCGCGTTTCTTCAGGGTTGTTATTCCGTGTTTGTCGGAAGTCATGGACAGATTATGCGCTATGCATTATGCAGAGAGCTTTTTGCGCCCTGCTGCACGACGTCTGTTTATGATTGCCCTGCCGCTGCTGGTGGACATACGTGCTCTGAAGCCATGACGACGTTTTCTCACTATTCTGCTTGGCTGATATGTTCTTTTTGGCATTATCTCCTCAAAACTTAGTTTGTATAATAATTTTTACAATATTGCTATTCTTTTAGCTTTATTGGCTTGTAAACATCTCTTATATATTTTTAAATTACCTTATAAAATATATTATATTGCAACGCCTCTGGTAGTTACTCTGCTGGCTGTTCTTGCTCGGCTTGTTGAGCATCTGCATCCTCGGTTTTTTGTCCCGCTCTTTTGCCAGAAATTTTTGCAATCAAGATATCAGAGTGTTTGCCTACCAACCTCACTCCTGCTGGCATGTCAAGGTCTTTGATAGCGATTTTGCTGCCCTTCTTAGCTGTTGATAGATCTACTTTGATGACACTAATGATGCTTTCTGGCGAGCAGAATACCTTAATTGATTTTCTGATAATTTTTAAGATCCCGCCCATCTTTAGCCCAGGACATTTATTGCTGTTTATGAACTCGAAAAATATTGTGGTTTTTATTTCACTGTCTGTTTTTCTTTGGAAATCGACATGCGTGATTTTTCCCGAAACTGGATGTATTTGAATATCTTTCACCAGCACTTCCTCTGCTTTGTTCTTGATTTGCAACATTAGCAAAGCAGAACTTAGCTGTCCCTGCAGATATTTTTTGGTAAATTCTTTTTCAGTGACCGTGATATGCGCCGGCGCTTGACTGCCTCCATATATCACAGCAGGAATCTTGCCCTGCTCTCTGAGTTTGTTTAAGTGGCCCCTGGTCTTAATTTCCCGAGGCTCGGCAACAGAGATTTCCATAACCAACCCATCAAATCATCAGGCATAATGCTAGCTTAGTTTGGCTGATATTACAAGATTAATTCTATTTTGACTTGACTATATTGACTATTTTGTTAAGATAATAGCAAAACTATAGAAAAACTTTGTGGCTATATCAGTTATCGAACTTAAAGAAATATTGGGACGGCATTTCCCTGATGCTACGGTTGAAATTCAGGATTTGCTGGGTGATAGTGACCACTATAGTCTGACTGTTATATCAGCTAAATTTGAAGGCAAATCTAAAATAGAGAGGCACCGGATGGTATATGATGCTCTTGAAGGAATTATTGGCAGCAAACTGCACGCACTTACTATCAACACCCTTGCTCCTGATGCAGAGGTTTCTATTCCTGGGGCTGAGCCAATGTAGCAACATAATTGCGATTAATACTATCCATTCTTTTTATGGTTAATTTTTATATAATTAATAAATTGCTTGAAAAATGTCAGAAAAAATTTTTGCCGCTATTGATAAATATATTAAGCAGCATGATATAGTGCTGTTTATGAAAGGTAATGCGCTGGTACCGCAGTGTGGATTCTCTAATACGGTTGTGAATATATTAAGAAATCTGAGGGTTGATTTCAAAGATATAGATGTCTTGGAGGATGAAGATTTGCGCCAGGCCATAAAGGAATATTCTAATTGGCCGACTATACCTCAATTATATATAAAAGGTGAATTTATTGGCGGATGTGACATCGTCATGGAGATGTATGAATCTGAAGAGCTAGAGAGCCTGCTGGTTAAAAAGGGAGTATTAAGCACGAGTGAATCATAAGTTTGTTTATTATTTAAAACTTTTAGGTCTATCGTCTTGAGTTTAGCGCTTAATGTTCAGGGCTTGTGCAAGACCTATGACGCTAAAAAGCTTACTAGAGCCCTGGAGCACTTCAGTCTGGAGCTCCCAGCTGGAAGCTTTTTTGGCTTGTTGGGCAGAAATGGTGCCGGTAAATCTACTTTTATTAATATATTAGCCGGCACTACTGTGAAGACTGCTGGTAAGATCTCGGTTTTTGGCTACGATCTTGAAAGTCAGCGCATTTCCTGTTGTTATCAGCTTGGCATTGTGCCGCAGGAGCTGGTTGTTGATCCATTTTTTACGGTAGAGGAAACGCTAGATATCCATGCTGGATATTATGGAATAAGCAAGACGCGAAACAAAACCTCTGAGATAATTGAGGTGCTCGGCCTGTCTAAGCAGCGGAAAGTTCTGGGGCGCAATTTATCCGGCGGAATGAAGAGAAGACTGCTGATCGGCAAAGCTATGGTGCATTCTCCTAAGCTGTTGATTCTGGACGAGCCAACCGCGGGTGTTGACGTGGATCTGCGCATGCAGCTTTGGCGATATGTGAAGGAGATCAATCGCCAGGGCACCACCATTTTGCTGACTACTCATTATCTGGAGGAGGCGCAAGAGCTTTGCGATCGAATTGCAATTATGCATGCAGGCAAGGTCATAGCCTGTGACCTTAAAGAAAATTTGCTGAAGCTTTGCAGTGTTAAGTATATGCACATTACTGCAACTGGTGACCTGAAGAGTGCTTTGCCAAAATTAAGCAACATATGCAATGCCAACATTAGCGAAGATGATAAGCTGATTTTAGAATATGATCCTGCCAAGATCAATGCCGGTTATATTATTCAGCTGCTGCATGACTCAGGCCTGAATGTCCTAGATATTTCCACCAAGGAGCCTGTGCTGGAAGATATTTTTCTTTCTTTGGTCAATAGCGCCTAGTTTCTGGTTTTATGTCAATATTTGTTAATGCGCATCACATAAAGATGTTTGGCACAGGCTCTGTAACTTAAGATATCACTGCTCTATCTCTCCTTTCCTTGCTGTTCTTCTTCTGGCGGATAATAAGTTTCATGTAATTGTAAATGTCTTGCTAGTTTAACTTCTTCTTTGAGATGTTCCTGTAGGAAATTTTCTAATAACTTCACATCTTCTATCATTTTCTCACTGGAACGTCTCGGAGGAACTGTTTTCAGTTCCATAGAACTAGAAATCCTTATTTGTATTGTTTCAGGTAACTGCCCTAGTTCTGAGTAGCCCTGAATATTTTCTTTTATGTTCTCTATGAGGCACGCCATGACTGACGCAACAAAAGTACGTTCTATAGGCTTCATATTCTCCGGTCTTTTAATAGCTTCTGTTTTCTCTTTTTGAGGATTACGTGTTTCTTCCCACCGTATACAGGGGTCGTATTGCTCTCCCTGATTAGGGTTAAGAAATTGCAATGTAAAGTCCTCTATGAATATATCTTCTCCTGACCCGGGATATAACGGTATCGAGGATATATTTGCCTTTTCTTCAGGATCTAAAAATTCATACAAAATCTTGGCAGCTTTTGCAGCATATTTCTTCAATCTTATATCCGGTGCAAACTCTACCATAAAATCTAATGAGTGCGCATCTGCTATGATGTCCTGTATAGCTCATCCATAGTGCATCAAATCTTTTCCTAAAATTTATACCTTATGTGATTTAGGCAAGGGAAGCGCGTGCACTTTGTTAGCATACTCCACATTCTTGGCATCCAAGCTTCGGTTTATGATTTGAGATGTTCGATTTTTTAATCTTTTTGGATTTTTACCCATACTGTTTTATTTTTGGTTACTATATACTAATTAAACACTTTTTTGTTAATAAATCTATGATAATATAAATTTATTCCCTAGATTCTGCTGTGCAATTTATATGCAAACTAGATAGTATTTTTTTGTCGGCTTGAGATGGATTAAGCAGGTTGTTCCTTAATATTTTAAGTTTTCTTGCGCAAACGCAAAGATTTTGGGGTTACTTCCACCAGTTCATCTTCACTGATATAAGTGATCATCTCTTCTAGAGACATAACTCTAGGGGGAGAGAGCTTTATTGCTTCGTCTGAGCCTGCTGCACGTACGTTGGTCAATTGTTTTGTCTTAGAGACGTTAATCTCCAGGTCGTTTTCTCGGTTGTGTTCGCCAACTATCATCCCTGGATAGACCTTATTCTGAGGCTTGATGAACATAATTCCTCTGTCTTGCAGCTTAAACAGTGCATAGGCCACCGCAACGCCCTGATTTTTGGAGATCAATACTCCGCCGCGTCTGGCGCTTAGCTCACCGCTGTGTGGCTTGTAGCCATAAAAAGCGCGGCTCATAATTCCTGTGCCTCTGGTATCGGTCAAAAATTCATTGTAATAGCCAAACATCCCTCTGGAAGGAATCATACACACTATTCTTGTTTTGCCGTTTTCTATTGGCTGCATATCCTGGACCTCACCTCTGCGGGCGTTGAGCTTGGCGATCACTGCCCCGCCATATTCCTCATCAACTTCGACTATAACCTCTTCCACCGGTTCGCTGACATTGCCATTTTTGTCTTTTCTCAGCACGACTTTTGGTCTTGAAACTGACAACTCGAACCCTTCGCGTCTCATGTTTTCGATCAAGATTCCCAGCTGCAGCTCACCTCGGCCGCTGACCTCATATGCATCTTTGTTTGGCAGTTCCTGCACCGTTATTGCCACATTAGATATAGCCTCTGCCATCAGCCTATCCCGGATCATGCGGGAGGTGACTTTATCCCCTTCTTGCCCGGCGAAAGGCGAATCATTAATGCCGATGGTTATTGAGATAATCGGCGGATCTATTGGAATTGCTGCTATTGGTTTGTTCGTGCTCAGGTCAGTGATTGTATGCGCTACGGAAGCTTTTTTCATCCCTGCTATGGCAATTATGTCCCCAGCCTCAGCTTTTTCTATGGGCTTTCGGCTGGTCCCCAGGAAGGTATAGAGCTTGGTCAGCTGCCCTCTCTCTATAGTTTGTCCTTGCATGTCAAGCGCCTGCACCGTCATATTCAGGTGTGCGCTGCCGCTATGGATTTTGCCGATCAGTATTCTGCCCAGGAATTTGTCTGCTTCCATGAGAGTAACTAGCATTGAGAATGAAGATGAGTCGTCGGTTCCGGGCGGCGGCACGTGCTGAATAATTTTGTTGAACAGCGGCTCTAAGCTTTTTGTTTGCTCTGCTGGAGATTCGCTGCACCATCCGCTCCGCCCTGCGGCATACAATATTGGGAATTCCAGCTGCTCATCATTGGCATTTAGGCTAATAAATAAATCAAATATTTTGTCT
The DNA here is from genome assembly GCA_014132315.1 of Rickettsiales bacterium. GTDB lineage: Bacteria > Pseudomonadota > Alphaproteobacteria > Rickettsiales > BLZN01 > BLZN01. Next base: position 15,565 of record BLZN01000047.1, read on the forward strand.
ATCACTTCTGCTGGCTTGGCTTCTTTTTTATCCATTTTGTTTATCACCACAATCGGCTTGAGACCCAATTTCAGGGCTTTCGACAAGACGAATTTAGTCTGTGGCATTGGCCCTTCGACGCTGTCCACCAACAGCAGTACTCCCTCTACCATAGACATTATTCGCTCCACCTCGCCACCAAAATCCGCGTGACCCGGCGTGTCGATGATATTAATCTTGTGCTTGCCTATATTTATCGTGGTGCATTTTGCCAAAATGGTGATCCCGCGCTCTTTTTCCAGCTGATTGCTGTCCATGATTCTTTCTTCTAGTTTCTGGCTCTCCTGCAAAGTGCCGCTCGCTTTGAGCATTGAATCTATTATTGTGGTTTTTCCATGGTCTATATGGGCGATAATAGCGATATTCCTGATATGAGCATTCATTAGCTTGTAAATAAAATTTATTATATAATATATATCTTGATATTATAGCAGCTAAGCAGAGGTTTTATATAGCATTGACATTGAATATATTATAGTTGTTATTAATTTTTTATTATCTTGCTGCCACTAGACCATCAGGAAGCAGGCCGTCTTTCAAGCAGTTTCCCTGCGGTGCTGTGAGCTGCTCTACATCAACGCTCTCGATTGCCGTGTTGCATTGCTCTTGCTGGTTTGCTGCTGCTTGCTTGGGTTGGGTAGTGTTGACGAATAATATTGCGGCGCTGCCAGCGACATTAAAAACACTTCCGAGCAATATATGCATAGTCCCGCTGAAGGCTTCTGGCGAGAATCTGCCTTTTTCTTTGGTGAAGATCACTGCCTTGTTGCTGTCCTTGCCCGTTTTTTCTAAATATAGTTTGAGCAGATTTCTCGATATTGCTAGCATTACGATGAGCTCTTCTCTGCCTAAATTTTTGAGATTAAAATTACCCGCTGCAATTTCCTGATCCAGCATCTCCAATTTTTTGGCTGTATCCGGCTCATTATTGATCGATGCTCGTGCGCCATCATCATTGAGAATTTTAATTCCAAGCGCCAGCAAGATCCTATATTGCTCCGGGATCTCAATTTCTCCTATGCTATCCCTGATGCTGTTGACTGTCCGGCGGACTTCATTTCTATATTGTTTTGGTATGTTTTGCTCCTGCATGACTACATCTGCATCATGCTTGCATTCCTGGCTTTTGATCAGGGTTCTTTTGATGAGTTTATATAGCTTGACCAAGCCCCATATGTTTAGGCCCACTACCACTGCGCCTAGTATTGCGGCGATTACTGGATAAGATACCAGTATTGGAATTGAGGCGGCGGTGCTCAGAGTAACTGTTGCCACTGCTGTGCCGATTCCTTGTCCTATGGCGACGAATACCCCGCCAATCCCAGCAAATACGCTCCCTACCGCAGTTTGCGACAGTCCTGTGAAGAAGCCGGCCACACTCTGATATCCAGGAACAAGAACACTATTCCAGATAGCCGGAAATCCAACAAAACACTGTAGCAAAATAGCAAGCACTACAAGCAGTAGTATCATCCAGTATTTTCTGATCATATTGAATATACTTTTAATGAATTCTGGCATTGTTACTCAAATTAATTTGAAATCATAATGTAATTAATACTCACAGCGACGCAAAGTCAATAAATATTTAGATATTTTTTTAACTAGGGTTGCTAATGTTTTGCGGAGTGTAGTATTATTAATTTATTAAATTTTAATCAGGGCCGAGGTAGGACTTTTAAAGGTAGCATAAAGGTTCAAAGTCAGTACTGCAGTGATTGATTTTTCTTTATTTCTTAATCTAACTCTTCTTCTTTATGTAGCACTATCGCGGCAAGCACGCAGTCAAGACCATTGCCTTCCAGATTATATGCATTTTCTCCGGAGACAACGCAGTCAGGTTGTGTGTTGTTGGCGTTGTCGCCCACAACCCTATACAAGCCGGTATTAGGTTTACCATCATCTACTTTTTTGTCAATAGCATATGCCTGTTTTGGGGTGAGGGCCGGTCCTGCTTTCCAGGCATCTTCGCCAGGCCTGCAAAGTATTACGCTTTGCGGGCGTATTCCCACTTTATTAGCGGGA
>BLZN01000048.1 GCA_014132315.1 Rickettsiales bacterium
TAATAAGTTAATAGAACATTGCACAATGAAATTAGCCGGCAGTTGCTCTGGGATTGCTAGTTAATCACTGCTCCTAATATCTCTGCGGCCTGTAAAAACCCCGGGAAGCTATCCTGTATACATCTAGTGTTATCAACTCTAATTCTTGCGCCGGTTACCATATTCAAAATGAGAAATGACATAGCGATACGATGATCGCCATGGGTTTTGATTTTAGCGGCCGGTAGGATCTGTTTTGTGCCCTGGATGACGATATTATCCTGATATGTTTTTAGTTTAACCCCGCACTGCTTGAGTCCATTTGTTATTGCCAAGAACCTGTTGCTCTCCTTGAATTTAAGTTCCGATAAACCCTGCATTTTTGTTGTGCCTTCAGCAAATATGGCAATGATGCTGAATATGGGGAATTCGTCTATCATTGTTGGTGCTATTTCTTTTGCCAGTGTTATTGCTCGCAGCTCACTGTGCTTTATTGTTATGTCTGCTATTGGCTCATTATTAAATTTTGTGTAGTTCTGCAGCCTTATATCAGCCCCCATTTTTTTCAGTGCACTATAAAAGCCCATGCGAGTTTCATTGATGCAAATTTTTTGCAGTGTGATTTCTGAATTTGGTATCAGCAGCGCCGCAGCCACAAAATATGCCCCTGATGAGGGGTCTCCTGGGATTGAGAAATCGACCGGCTCTAGTTTTTGCTTGCCCTCAATCGAGATCATTCCCGGTTTGCTCGTCAGTCTGGCACCCATCCTGCTGAGCATAATCTCGGTATGGTTGCGCGTTGTGGTTGGCTCCAATACTGTGGTTGTGCCGTTTGCGTTCAGCCCTGCAAGCAGTATGGCTGATTTTACCTGTGCTGAAGCCATGTCGAGCCTATGCCTTATCGGGCTCAAGCTATCAGAGCCTTTGATTGCTATTGGGATTTTGCCGTTGCAGGAAATAAATTCTGCACCCATCCTACTGAGCGGATCAATTATTCTCTGCATCGGACGCCTGTGAAGCATCCTGCTGCCAGTCAAAAAGCTAACAAAGCCATGTCCGGCCAGCAAACCAGCCAGCAAACGAGTACTAGTTGCGGAATTACCTAAGTTCATCACCTGGCTTGTTTTGTGCAGCTTTCCTATGCCAACCCCTCTCACTGCCCAGTGATTTTTCTGCTTTCTTATTTTGACTCCCAAACTCCGCAGGCATTTTATCAGGCTTGAGGTTCCTGGGCTTTCTAGCAGGCCTTCGACCTTAAAGTTTGCTTGTGCTTGAGAGCCGATTATCAGGGCGCGAGATGATATTGATTTATCTCCGGGCATGTTTATTGTTCCCTTGAGGGGCTTTATATGCGCAGGTTTATATGTGCAGGTTTTGTTGCTATATTTATTCTTGCGATTCATCATATATTGCTTGTGTGGCGTATTGCTCCATTATAGTTACGGCCCTTCTGTTCATGCCCCATGCTTCTTCGAATGATCCTGTGACCTCTGGTTTTTCTTTGCCATATGCAATAGTGCTGATTCTGTTCGGGTCTATTCCCAAAAAAACTAAATATTTTTTTGCGGCGTTTGCACGGGCCATGCCTAAGGTTAAATTGCATTCGCGTGAGCCACGTTCGTCAGAATGACCTTCAATTTTTATCTTATATTTACTGCCACTGTCGTCATCCAGCTTTTTTAGCCATTCTGCTTGCGCTCTTAATATTATTCTTGCGCTTTCGTTTAGCTCAGCACTACCGCTATCAAAATATACTTTATTATATACACTAATTGTAGGTTGCTCGTGCAGTTCAACTTTGTCAATTTTCGCTGGATAATTAAGTCTTTTTCCTGTGCATGATGTGAGCAAAAACAGCGCCGCTAGTATTTTTAAGAGCATAAGTAGTCTAATAACATATTATATTATTTATGATACTAGCTATTTTATTGCTAATGCTACAATATCCTTGAATTATTCAGGCAGCTCCTGTTCCCTGCCAGTTCTGATGAGATGTGCTAATTTTTCTGGTACTTTTGTCAGCAACTTATCAAAGCTTCTTGTGATTGCTGGAGGGGCATGTTTGAATATACCTTTTAGCTGTGTCGCTTCTCTTAGGTGCCGCATTTGTATCTCGTTCAATGCGTTAATAGTGCCGCTTTTAGATAAGCGTAAAAATATAGAGTATGAAGCTTTGGCGGCCTCTCTGTGCTTTGCTATGATATGGTGATCTGGCAGATCTATCAAGCTCTGCAATGTGTTTATTTCTTTGGAGGCAAGGTCTTTAATGCTTAAGATATCTATGAATCCACAGATATAGCTTTGCTCGCTCTTTTTATCTAATCCATATTCTGCGAATTGCTTGATGATAATATCCGACATTTCTTTGCTATTTCTCAGGCCTGATACGTTGATTATTTGGCCATTTTCTATGAGCAGCATGGCATTTTTATATTTTTGTAGATTACACTTGAATTTTTCAATGAAATCCATATATATTTTGTCTTTTATATTACTAAATTCTATTGAAATAGGCTTTAGAATTAAGCTATTGTTTTTTATACTAAGAGCAAAAATTGGGTTACTCTCGGTGATAAAAATACTATTCTTTACTGGCAATTTTGTCTTGGCTTGCTGCAGGACATCCATCGCAAGTGTTGTGTCTATTAGTCTGTTTTTCAGGCGCAGCCGCTGGATGATCCCCTCTATTTCTTCATAAGTAAACGCACCATGTTCCTTTTTTAAAATTATATTCTCATTATCATCTTTTGGGTCTTGCTGATAGATAATTTGCACTTCTTCTTCGAATAATCCTCTAGTTACGTTTGATGGGTTGGTGACGGCGAATAGATCTTTCCATTGCAGGGTTTCTTGGGGTGACTGTGAGTGCATAGAGATGCTGTGTTGGTTGATTTTTATTGAATTTATCATTTTAAATTTGCATACTGATATATTATTTACGGTTTCGGTCTGTTTACTTGGAAATTTTAGATGCAGTGGATTAAAAATCGATTAATTTACCTCATAAATGCACGTCATTGCTCATTGTGACAGTTAATAATGTTTATACGATATCCCAAGATCTCTCATTCCTGGATACTCTGGTGCGTTTTGTTTTAGCTAAGCACAGCAGCTCAGAATTATGCTCTGTTTTGGTGTTGTTGCCTAACTATAAATCTGCTGAGGTCCTGCAGGATATTTTCAGCCAGAGCTCGAATTTGCTCCCGAAAATAAAGCCCATAGGCAGCATGGATCCGGAGGCTCTGATATTTGCGGGTTTTGACATAAAGCCGCCGGTCTCTGCTGTGCAGCGCAAAATGATGCTGATGGATCTCATGATACAAAAGTTGGAGCTGGAGCCTGGCTTGGCTTTATCTCTGTTGGCTAAAGCGGAGAATATATTAGATGAACTAGAGCGCCAGCAGCTCACAGAGCCAACAGAGGATTTTGGTGAGCTGCTGGGCGAGGTGATGCGCGCCTATCGCGCATTATTAAAGGCACAGGGACGCTCAGATATCATTGAATATCGTAATAGCATAATCGATGGATATGCCAGATTATGGCGCCAAGAACCCCCTCATTTTCCCATAATTGCCGCTGGCTCCACTGCTAGCCTGCCTGCGACGCGTAATTTGCTCCGGACCATCGCGGGCCTGTCCAGCGGCATGGTGGTGGTGCCTAATTTGGCTCTGCATATGGACGACAAAGAATGGAGCGCAATAGATGAAACTCACCATCAATATAATCTGAAATCCTTTTTGGAATATATTGGCGCCAATAGAAAAGATATATCCTGCCTAGCCTGAGATATCCAGATATCTCTTTAGATCTGCCTGGTGATTTTAGTTTGGCGCGCATAGCGCGCGATGCGTATTAGCATGCATCCTGTTTTAGCTCAGGAGCGCATCCTCAATAATTTTTTGTTGCTCTTGGCTGTGGGTGCTGCTATATCCTGAAGCAGGCGAAGCAGCCGCAGGCCTGCCAATATAGCGCACCTCGCCTTGGGCTGCGTCCTTTATAAGTGGCCAGACAAAGCTCCACGCCCCCATGTTAGCGGGCTCTTCCTGACACCAGATAATTTTGGCGCCAGGATGGCGCTTGATTTGTTCTGCCAGCGCTTTCTGCGGAAAAGGATAATACTGCTCCAGTCGCACTATCGCGATATTTTTTATCTGCTTTTCTTTCCTTGTTTGCAGCAAATCATAGTATATTTTGCCGCTGCATATAATTATTTTCTTCGCTTTTTTTGTTTCGGCGTCTGGAATTATCGTTTCAAAGGCTGTGCCTGCAGCCATTTCTTCTATCTTGGAGATAGCGAGTTTGTGTCTGAGCAGAGATTTCGGGGTAAAAATTATCAATGGTTTAGGTGAATTTTGATATATCTGCCGACGCAACGCATGGAAGTAATTGGCTGGGGTGGAGCAATTCACCGCCTGCATGTTATCTTCTGCGCATAGCTGCAAGAATCTTTCGATGCGTGCTGAGCTATGCTCCGGGCCCTGTCCCTCATAGCCATGCGGCAGCAGCAGGGTTATGTTGCTTGTAGAGTTCCATTTTGATTCTGCCGCTGCTATAAATTGATCAATAATTATCTGGGCGCCGTTGACAAAATCTCCGAACTGTCCCTCCCACAGCACCAGGCTTCTGCTCTCTGTTGCGCTATATCCATATTCAAAGCCCATGGCTGCATATTCTGACAGCGAGCTATTTATTATTTCAATTTTTTCTGGCGCTATTGCAGCCAGAGGTATATATTCTTGTGACTTTTCCTGATCGATTATTGTCGCATGACGATGAGAAAAAGTGCCGCGACGACTGTCTTGTCCTGCGAGGCGCACTTTTATTCCCTCATGCATTAGGCTGCCGAATGCCAGGGCCTCAGCCGTTGCCCAGTCTATGTCTTGTCCGCTTTCCAGGGCTTGCTCTTTATTCTTGAGTATGCGTTTTAGTTTGTTACTCACGTTAAAGCCAGGGGGTAGGCTTGTTAGGTGCTTGCCGATTTTTTTGAGCACCCCTGTCTTCATCCCAGTTTGTCCCTTTGTTGCCCCCTCCTTCTCCCTTTCTGCGAGCCAGTCTGTTTTTTTGGCAACATAGCTTCTTGACTGCTCGAGTTTTTGTCCTAATAAATCGAGGAATTTTATCCTAAATTCCTCTCTTTCTTGCAGCGAAAACAAATTTTCTTCTATCAGCTTTTGCTGATATTGCTGCACAACGGAAGGGTGGGAGGCAATTTTTTTATACATTGCTGGCTGGGTAAAGCTAGGTTCGTCGCCCTCATTATGACCATATTTTCTGTAGCAAACTACATGCAGCACTATATCTCTGCTGAATTTTTGCCTAAACTCTGCAGCCAGTTTGCTGGCAGAAAGCACGGAATCTATGTCATCACCATTCAGATGCAATATTGGCATTTCCACCGCCTTTGCAATATCAGATGCATGATATGAGGATCTGGCGCAATCTGGATTGGTGGTGAATCCTACCTGATTATCGACTATGATATGCATGGTGCCCCCAACATCGTATCCCTCGAGCCTGCTAAGCTGCAAAGCCTCCGAGACCACTCCCTGCCCGGCAAATGATGCATCTCCATGGACGAGAATACTCAATACTTGCTGTCTCTCTTCTCTTCCCTCCTGTTTAGCTCGTGCTCTTCCCATTGCCACGGCATTTACCGCTTCCAGATGTGAGGGGTTAGGAGTTAATGATATACGCACTTGTCGGCCGTTTCTAAGCACAATGTCGTTTGTTGCTCCGAGATGATATTTTACGTCCCCTGCGCCGGTCATATATTTGGGCTTTTTGCCCTGGAATTCTGTCATTATTAGTTCATAGGGCTTTTGCACTATGCCGGTCAGCACATCCAGCCTGCCTCTGTGGGCCATGCCTATTATCACCTCTTCTGTGCCTGATTCTGTAGCTGCAAGAATTATTGCCTCTATTGCTGCGGTTGCTGCTTCTGCTCCTTCGCCTGAGAATCTTTTGGCGCCTATGAATTTATTATGCAAAAATTGCTCGAATATCTCTATTTTGGTGAGCAGATCCAGCGCCGATGTTCTTTCCTGTTGCGACAGGGGTGCCTCCAGATTTTCTATTTTTTCTTGCAGCCATTCTCGTATTTCTGGATCTGATATATGCATATATTCGAACCCGCGGCTGCTGCAATATATCTGCCTCAGGCGGTCGATAGCTTTCCTTGCTGTTGTCAGATGCATGCCCATCTCACCGTTTAGATCTATTTCTTCATCCAGCATGGCCTCATCCAGCCTGTGCGGCGTTAGATTGGGGTTCTGACGATTATTGCACATATCCAATGGGTCCAGCGCTGCTGCCATATGACCAAATGTTCTATATGAATTTGCTATTTCTGCCAGCTGCTTTCTGATGTATCCTGATCTAGGGCTGCTGCTTGCAGCAGGCGCGTCTTGCTCAGAATATGAATAATCTTTTTTTGTTTGAATTTTATCGAATGCCTCCCTCCAGTCTTTTTCTACTGACAACGGCTGCTCAAGATAACGCAAATACATCTCCTCAATAAAATTTGCGTTAGCAGCAAATAGGCCGGTTTCATATTTTTTGTTCATATCGCTCTCTGTTTTTTATCATCAATGAAGTATTTGACTAGAATTATCCATGAATATTCCAAAGGTTGTTTTGCATGCAACATATCTTTTTTATCTTTATTTATTTTATATATTATTTTTGATTTTTAATATCAGTTTATTAGTAAATCTTAAATGCAAAATTTAATATTATGGATTAAAGATAGTTTTATATATAGGTTCTGTTTGGTTGCTTTATTTGTCAAGATTTCTCTTTATTTATTGCAAAATATTCCATGAAAAATGCAAGTTTATTTTTTTATTGGTTATTTTTAGATAGATGCGTGATTTTTATTTATTAATTAACTTTTCTATTATCAATTTTAATAATACTATATTATTAATCTATTATGTATACTGCAATAAACTTTTCATAATCTTTTTTGTTAATTTTAAAGTTTCATCCTGGGAATGAGTTAAAATTGCAGAAGTTCTTAGGTGTCTTGAATTTAGGGGCATAAATCTATCTCAAATATGAATTGGCTTAAAAAATGCAGCTAAGGCTGCCTCTTTGATGGCCTCATTCAAGTCAGGATGTGAATGGCATATTCTTGCTATGTCCTCAGATGATGCACCGTATGCCATTGCGACCGATAGTTCGCCTATCAATGTTCCTGCTTGTGGGCCAATGATATGCGCCCCGAGTATAGTATCGTAGTGCTTATCCACCAGGATCTTCACAAAACCTTCTGTGCTCAAGTTAGTCCTGGCTCGGCTGTTGGCCATAAAAGGAAATTTGCCGATTTTATACTCAATATTTTGCTGCTTCAGATCCTCCTCTGTTTTGCCGATTGCCGCGACTTCTGGATCGGTATAAATTACCGCCGGTATAGCCCCATAATCTATATGTGGTTTTTGGCCAGATAATATCTCAGCCACTGCCACTCCTTCCTCTTCTGCCTTGTGCGCTAGCATTGGGCCACGGATCACATCGCCGATCGCATAGATATTGCTTATGTTGGTAGCAAAATTTGCATCAACTTTTATTCCGCCGCTTTCATCTAGCTCAATGCCTGTCTCCTCCAGCCCCAGTCCTTGGGTACAGGGCCTTCTGCCAACAGCGACCAAAACCAAATCAGCGCTCTCTTTGCGGCTAATGCCGCTTGATTCTAGGGTCACCTCAACCCCAGTTTTTGTCTTTTCTGCTGCCAGGACCTTGGTTGATAAACTGAATTTGATCCCCTGTTTTGTCAGGATTTTCTGCAGCGTTTTGCTGACTTCTAGGTCCATGGATGGGGTGATGCGGTCCAAAAATTCTGCTACCAGCACCTCTGTCCCCAGTCTGCTCCAGATTGAGGCCATCTCAACCCCGATGACTCCTGCACCAATAATCACCATCTTTTTTGGTATAGATTTTAGCCCCAATGCGCCGGTGGAGGAGATTATGTATTTTTCGTCTATTTTGATGTTCGGCAGGGTACTGACTTCTGAGCCAGTGGCAATCACTATATTTCTTGCCTTCGCTGTTTGGTTGCCATCAATCATTATTTCTTCTGGGTTTTTTATTGTGCCATGGCCCGCTATTTTTTCTATTTTGTTTTTGTTGAACAAAGAATCAATGCCCCGGGCTAGCTCAGCAATAGTTTTTGTCTTTTGTTGCATCATTTTGGTGAGGTTGCATGATATCTTTTCCGCAATAATTCCGTGTTTGGCAAAGTTATGTTGCGCTTCCCAATAAAGATGCGAGGAGTTGAGCAACGATTTAGACGGTATGCAGCCTTCATTGAGGCAAGTACCTCCTAGAGATTTCTTTTTCTCTATGCAGACGACCTTATGCCCTAGCTGTGCGAGCTTGATTGCGCATACATATCCTCCCGGTCCTCCGCCTATCACTGCTGTATCGTAGATTTTCATAATATATTAGTTTGTTTAAAGACAAAGTATGATAATGTGATTTAGTCTTAGCTTGCAAGAATTTTTATATGGCCGCTATAGTTTCTGTAAACGTTGGCTTTGATTTATGGTGTGATTTGATCAACAACATAGATGATTTTGTCGACAGGGTGGTGATGGAGGTGCTGAGTTTTCTGTTTATGGATAATCTGAAAGTTGAAGTGTCTGTTCTGTTGACTAATGATAGATTTATAAGAGAGCTGAACTTGCGCTATCGAAATATAAATAAAGCAACTAATGTGCTTGCTTTCAGATATGTAGAAGATTTAGATCATCTAAAAAATAAGCATTACCCAGCACAGCTGGGCGATGTTGTGCTCTCAGCAGAGACCATAAGGTCTCAGTCCCAGGAGCTAGAGGTTAGCTTTGCAGAGCATGCTGCTTATATGCTGATACATGGTACTTTGCATCTGCTGGGCCATGACCATCAGAAAGATGAAGAGGCGGAGATTATGGAAGATATAGAGGAAAAGATATTAAGGGCTATAGTTGCCAAAAAGCTCATCTAATTTTGATTATAGAATAGTTTTTATATAAAAACTTTAATAATTGAATATATAAAAGATAATAAATAATAATATCCATTATCTTGCTATCTGAGAAAGATTAGATTTTGGACATAAAATTTTATTTCCAGTGTTGCTGCGATAAAGATTCGCCCTATGCTTGCTCAAGCATTTTGTAGTATATACTAATAATATAATAACTTTTATTTGCATATTTGATCCGCAGGTTTTAGGATAATTTATTATCGGATAATATCCGATAATATTAAATGTTGATCCAGGTTAGTTTTTATGATTCCGCGCTATTCCAGGAAAGAAATGCAGAGGATCTGGGACTCAGATAACAAATTTCGTATTTGGCTGGATATTGAAATTTATGCATGTGAAGCGCAGGCAGAGCTAGGGCTGATACCTAAATCTGTGCCTCAGAATTTGAGAGAAAAAGCGCGCTTTGATCCAGCGAGAATTGCTGAAATTGAGCAGGATACAAAACATGATGTTGTAGCGTTTTTGGCTAATTTAGCTGAACATCTCGGTGATGATGCGCAGTATGTGCATTTTGGTATGACCAGCTCTGATGTTCTGGATACCTGTCTTTCGGTGCAGCTTGCACAATCGACCGATATTCTGCTACATGCCTTGTCTGCGCTCCTTGCTGCGTTGCGCCGTAAAGCAGAGGAGTATAGATATTTGCCATGCGTTGGACGGAGCCACGGTGTTCATGCAGAGCCAATGACTTTTGGTCTCAAGATGGCCAGATTCTATGCTGAATTCAAGCGTGGTTACGATCGGCTCAAGCTGGCAAAAAAAGAGGTGGCAGCGTGCAAGATCTCTGGCGCGATGGGAAATTTTGCCATGATTGACCCTTTTGTGCAGGAGCACGTTGCTAAGGCAATGGGCCTGGCTTCGGTGGATTCTGCAACCCAGGTTATACCCCGAGATCGTTATGCCATGTTTTTCGCTGTGCTGGGGATTTTGGCCAGCTCGGTAGAAAACATCGCCACTGAGATTCGCCATTTGCAGCGGACTGAGATAAGGGAAGTCGAGGAATATTTTAGCTCCGCTCAGACGGGCAGCTCTGCTATGCCACACAAGCGGAATCCTGTTTTGAGCGAAAATCTGGTTGGCCTGGCAAGGTTGGTGAGGAGCTATACAATCCCTGCGATGGAGAATATTGCGCTATGGCACGAACGCGACATATCGCATTCTTCGGTTGAGCGTGTGATTGCTCCTGATGCCTGCATAGCGCTAGATTTTGCTTTGCATCGGTTGGTCCAGGTCATTGATAATTTAATAGTTTATCCAGATAATATGAAAAAGAACCTTGGCTTGCTGCGTGGATTGATATTTTCGCAGCGTGTCTTGCTGGAGCTCATAAAAACTGGTTTGAGTAGGGCAGAGGCCTATAAGATAGTGCAAAGCAATGCTATGCATGTTTGGCAGAATCAGCAGACTGATTTTTTTGCTGCACTTAAAAATGATGCAAATGTTGCTAGCAGAATCAGCACGGAGAAATTAAAGGAGCTGATCAATATAGAATTTTATCATAAGCACCTAGATTATATATTTGGTAAAATTTTTAATGAACATATCTAGTAATCAAATACCCCACCAATTACTCAAATACCCAATTATCTGCGGTTTTCTCCAAGTCACCTTTCCTGGCGCAGCTTTAATTTAGTCCTTAGATCTCGAATTGTAATTTGGCTAATTTTGCATATGTCGTGCTCTGCAGAATTAGGCTGTTGTGTTTGCCTACTGACTCTACTCTGCCATTGCTCATTACTACTATGCGGTCTGCCTGCTTGATTGTAGTGAGGCGGTGGCTGATGATTATTGTGATGCGGCCGTTCATTAGTTTTGCAATAGCTTTCTGCACTAGCTGTTCATTTGCTGCATCCAGAGATGATGTGGCTTCATCTAGCAGCAGAATCTCTGGTTTTGTTAAGATGGCGCGAGCGATGGCAATTCTTTGCTTCTGACCGCCGGAGAGCTTCAGCCCCCTTTCTCCAATATATGTTTCAAATTTTTTGGGTAGCTCCTCAATAAAATGCAGCGCTGCTGCTTCGGCTGCTGCTTCGATCTCGGCATAGGTGGCTTCTGGTTTGCCATAGCGGATGTTGTCCAATATGCTGGCAGAAAAGATCATGCTATCTTGCGCAACCAGGGCATATGCATTGCGCACCTCCTTCAGAGACGCGAACCTGATGTCTGTGTCGCCTAGCATTATGCTGCCTTGCTGGGGGTCATAAAAGCGTAGAAGGAGTTTGATCAGGGTGGTTTTGCCCGCGCCTGATGGTCCAACCAGGGCAACTGTTTCACCCGGGTTAATCTCCAGCGAAAAATTATCCAGTATCGGTGCGCAGGAATTGTAGTGGAATCTGACATTCTCTATTTTGATGGTTTTTTTGCTCGGCAAACTGAGAGCACTGCTTGGCTCTGTTATGTCGTTCTTGTATAGCAGCAGCCCCAGCAGCCTTTCTGTTGCTCCGATCGCTTGATATATGGTGCTGATTTTTTCTATCAAAGAACCAGCAGAAGTGCTAGCGATAACGGCATAAAAGATGAATGAGGAGAGCTGGCCTTTTGTTGCTAGCCCAGACAGAATATCTCTGCCGCCTATCCATAGCACAAAAACAATACCATTGAGGGTTACTGCCACGGCTAATGAAACCAGTAGGGCGCGTGTTATCTCCATTTTGATCGCTGCCTTCAATGCCTCATTAACGGCGTTTTGAAGCTTATCTCGCTCTTTTTTTTCCTGGGTGAATGCTTGTATAGTTGAGATGCCAGTTACTGTCTCGCTTATTTTTTCGGAGACATCAGCTACTTTGCTTTGAGTTGCTTTGGATAATTTTTTTATTTTTTTGCCGAGCAGAGCAATTATGGCTATGGCTATCGGCATGATGCATAATGTATAGAAAAAGAGTTTTACGCTAATCGTAATCAGCATGAAAATTCCGCCGAAAAGCAGGAGAAAATTTCGTATTGCTATGGGCAAGGAGGTGGAGATGATGCCTTGCAGGACAGCTGCGTCGGCGGTAAACCTTGATATAATGTGTGAGCTATGGAGGTTCTCGAAAAATCCTGGAGATAAACCGATGATGTGGCGATATGCAGCGAGCCTAATATCGGCTATCGTTTTTTCCCCTAAATATTTAACGCACCAGAAGCGACCAAACATCGAGAGCACCAGGACAGTGGCAATAGCTGACAGCATCATCAAGGATTTTCCTAGAATTTTTGGATCTGCGCCAACAAAACCTTGGTCGATTAGATATTCTAGTTCCTTGCCGATGGCAAGTATGCATAATGAGACTATAATGATTGCCGCGAACGCGCCCAAAACTTGTGCTTTATAAGGCCCAATATATTGCCACAGTGAGTTTATGGCCCTATTTTGATTCATAATTATTTATAATTTTCTTGCTGCTGATGCGAATTTGAAGAGGATATGCATAACTTAAGGATTATAAAATTATGATAAATGTTGGTCGTTCCGCAGTCAAGCTTCCGCTGCTTGCTGTTTTGGGGCATGGAAGATCGGGGGCAAGAGGCAGCGATTCTTCACGTGCGTATGTTTGCTGGCTAAAGCAAACTTTCTCAGAGCAGCCGCAGGGGGTGCTATGAGAGGTAGGGATGTAGAACGTGCTCTGCTTTTGGTCTATTGAGTATATTTTTGTCTTTTGCTGAGTAAGGATGGAAAGGGGTTAGTGCTGCCAGATATCATGGCCTGGCAATGTGTAAATTATATTATTTTAGCTAATAGATTACTTAATTTATAAATATTTTATAGTGTAAATCAAGTAATTTTATTTCTGCCATATATTAAGTAGGTTAAGAGAGGGAGAGAGTCATAGCAGTGCTATATTTTAAATCCTCGCTTTTTAGCGCCAAAGATTTTTATTCTGGCTGCATAAAATATCTTCTTCAGGCTGGGTATCTTTAATAAACCATCTCAGGTATTCAAGCAACGGATGCTGAATGCCATATCAAAGTAGGTACTACAAACAAAAGCACAAAGGGATAAAATGATATTTATAATTATAATTTTATATTTCAGGTGTGTCGAGTATGTGTTTATTTATTATGCAAGCAATGTCAACCAAAAGCAAAGCTACCATACAGCTCCATGAGGCTGTTGTTTGTTGTTTTGGCAGCTAAGATAAGCTTACAAATGCACCCAGCATGCTCACTCATCAATATACCTCGATCTAAGTCAGCTTATATTCCGCAATTTAGGCGTATAATAAGACTTTAAGATGTTTTGCTATATTGATTCTGCATCCCTTCTTTGAGTTATTATATTTATCGTGTGCTGCCCCTTATACTATGATTGCCTCTATGTATTTTTATAATAAACTTAGCTTAAATGCGACGTGCATGCGGGTTCTTTTGCGTCCCACATATTGTTTTAGCGGCCTAGAGCAAAACTCTTTTTGCCTGATAGCAAATTAATGCTTGCATGTAAAGTTTAGCCACGGTTCATTAGTATTATTCTGGTAAATAAAAACAATAAATTTAGTTTTCACAGCAATAATCACCAAAATTTCTAAATCCTTAATTGGTGATTAGGATAGAGCGGGGCAATTTATTCTTGGCCTATTATCCTGCTGTCAGTTATAGTATAGCTACTAAAATCTGTTGCGGAGTATTGCAGATCATTTAAGCTCTAGGTTCTTCGTCATATAACACTGCAGGATAAGCGTGTTTACACATTGAAAGTTCAACTTTTTCATCTTTGGCTAGCAGAATTATGGAATATTCCTCCTCCGCTTCGTTATAATTATCGCGACATTTAATGATCGTGACTGATTCCTCTGGGTCCAAAATTTTATATTTGTAATCACCGATTTGCACTTCTCCTGTGTCAAGAATCTGATAAGTATAATGAGTCTTCTGAAAATGCATCAAAATTGGCTGGACCGTAGGAAATGCCACGTCGGTTACATTAAATAATATTATTTTATTATGCAGATTTTCTGGCAATAGGTGCTCTGCCCTGGCGTTAGTGATATATAAAATACATATTATGGCTACTAAAAAAGTTCTCATATTTAAACATTTATAAGAATTATAGAGCATTTTTTCTTTGGTTGCTCATCAATAACTTAATAAAAAATTATTTTCTAGATGTCGGTGCTTAATTTGGTTTATTGACAAGCCCATGAGACATTCTCATGCATATCTATTTTTATCCTTATGACTTATAGATGGAAAAAATAGGCTCATTTATATCTGCTGCACGCATGCTTTGCAAGCTGGTCTGCTCTTTCGTTTTCTTCGTTTCCGTCATGAGCCTTAACCCAATTCCACTGAACCTGATGTTTTTTTGTAAGTTTTTCTAGCAACAGCCATAAATCTAGATTTTTTACTGGTTTTTTGTCGCTTGTTTTCCAGTTGTTGCTGCGCCATTTTTCTAGCCACAAAGTGATTCCCTGCTTCAGATATGTGCTATCAGTGTGTATAATAATGCTATGAGGTTTTTTTATGCTTGAGAGGGCCTCTATAGCTGCGGTTAGCTCCATTTTGTTGTTTGTGGTGAGTTTTTTGCCGCCATATACTTCCTTTCTCGTGCCTTTGTATATTAGAATTGCGGCCCAGCCTCCTGGTCCGGGATTGCCTGAGCATGCACCGTCTGTGTATATTATTACCCTGTTTTCTTTGTCTTCCATTTGCTCTGCTTTAATGCTTAATTATTATATAGAACTATCTTAATTATTTGTAAAGTTAAAACATATAGAATAATAGATGTAGGCGCTATTTCAAAGGTTCTTTGCCCGGCAATATTCTCAGAAGTATTTCTGTGAGGGCCGGCGGAAGATAAGCTGCAGTAGAAATCAGGAAATACAGAAGCCAGGGAAAGGCAATGCGTGCAGGACCTCTCCTGAGTTTATTTTTGATAATATTTGCCGCTTTGTTTGCATCCATGATCAGCGGCATCGGGAAGCTATTATTTACGGTCATTGCTGTGCGGATAAAACCAGGGCATATCACGGTAACTTTGATGCTATATTTGGCCAAATTTCCCCGCAGCGCCTCTCCGTAGGCCTTGATTGTAGCCTTGCTGGCAGAATATGCAGGCGCGCCTGGCCAGCCCATGAGCCCTGCCAGAGAACTTACTATAGCGATTTGTCCGCTTTTTTGTGCCGTCATCAGCTCGATACAGGGATGAATTGTGTTTACTATGCCATAGATATTGATATCAAAAATCTCCTTAACCTGCTGAGTGCTCTCCTGCGCCTTATCCATTCCCCCCATTCCTCCGGATATTCCTGCGTTGGCAATCACCAGGTCTATCGGGGCATTTTTCTCAATCCATGATTTCATCTGCTCCTCGTCAGTGACATCTATAGTTGCACTGACGACCGAGGCTCCAATTTCTCTGCATCTGGATGCAACATTTTCTAGGCGCTCCTTATTCCTGCCGATGAGGAGCAGGCGAGACTTGTCTTTAGCATAATTCTCTGCTAGTGCAGCACCCAAGCCACTGCTGGCTCCGGTAATTAATATTTGTCGCATCATATTCATCTTAGCCTGCTGCTTGCTTTTCTATGTTTTTCAGCTCCAGATCTATTATTGTTGCCTCCTGGGGTGGGAAGTCAATTTTTTTGAATTCCGGTAGCATTTCTTCAGTGATTTTGAGGAGTGTTGGCTGTGCGATTATGGTTCTTGGTATTTCTGCTTGTGCATCTACGATCCCCAGTTCCAGTGCCAGGGGCACTTGTCTGCTGCCTATCTGGAATTTTATCGGTTCTGGCGACTGGTAGATTATGCTGCCATCCACTTTGCGAATTTTATAGCTTACCATTACATTATCGCCGCATGAGGCTGCTTTTTGCAAATTGCGTCCTTGGCTGAATATCAATAGATCTTCGGCCTCTGGGGGATATTCTGGCCAGAAATCAAGCAGCTCAACCACAAAATTTTCCAGATTTTTGTGATTTTTTCCAATCCCTTTGGCCTTAGTTGTTATTTTACGGATTTCGTTCCGCTTCATGCCAATGATCCCCAGCTTTAGCGTTTCAGGTAGCTCACTCTTGTCTGCCTCTAAAGTAATTTCTTGGCCCTGCATTTTTATTCTTGCATCCTGTCCACAATTTAGCGAAGCAGAGCCATTGCCATTTCTGATGATCTCGGCATCAAAGCTCTTGTTTGCATAGATTTCAGATTCAAGATTGCTGATGAATCCGTTTTGCTGCAGTAAATGATCTATGCGCGCTTCCAAGAATGGCTTGATCAGGCCAAAGCCTATTTTAGCGAGCATTCCCGAGTTCCTGCTTATTTGCATCCCCGGGCCTTGCCTTTCTGTTTTATCTGGCTCCAGATTTTCAGAAGACTGCTGTGCGAATTGCAATATTAGCGCAACAAAATATATGATCACTAATATGAGCAACAACAATGATATTTTTTTGAGCAGAAATTTCATTCTTAATTGAATGGATAAGATAGATATAATTTTTATATATCTATCTTATCCATTCAGCCGACTATTGCAATAAGTACTTGTGTTTGCTAGCATTTATCTTATTACAAAAGTATTAATAACAGACAATCAATGGCTGATCATCCTACATCCAATTTAGATAAGGAAGAACCGCTGCTCTATGAGAGGAGCAACGAAGGAGCTTGCGGGGTTGATCTTCCGTCACCTAAGGGCTTGACGCTCAGGACTTCTCTGCCGATGCGAGAAAGAATAGGTCTGCCGCAGCTCAGCGAAACTGACGTGATCAGGCATTTTGTGCGTATTTCACGCAAGAATTATGATCGAGACTATGGGATTTATCCTTTGGGCTCGTGCACGATGAAGCACAACCCTCGTGTCAGCGAGAAAGTGGCGCGCTATCCGGGTTTTGCTGCAATACATCCTCTGCAGCCCGAAAGCCAGGCGCAGGGGGCGCTGCAGGTGATTTACGAAATGCAGGAGTGGCTGAGCTCGTTGAGCGGGCTGCCGGCAGTTTCGCTCAATCCTGCTGCGGGTGCGCATGGAGAGCTTGCGGGCATGATGATGATCCGTGCTGCGCATGCGCGCAAGGGTGAAAAACGCAAAATTGTGCTGATTCCGGATAGTGCGCACGGCACCAATCCCGCGACTGCCACTGCTTGCGGATATGCCGTCAGGACTATTCGCACTGATAGTGCGGGCATGGTGGATTTTGAGAGTTTTAAAGGCGCTTTGGATAGCGACGTTGCGGCCCTGATGCTCACCAATCCAAACACTTGCGGGATTTTTGAGAGGAGAGCCAAAGAGATGGCTGAACTTTTGCGTGTAGCTGGGGCATATTTTTATTGCGATGGGGCGAATTTCAATGCTTTGGTTGGCAGGATTCGTCCGGCAGATTTTGGTGTTGATGTGATGCATTTTAATCTGCACAAGACTTTTGCCTCTCCGCACGGCGGCGGCGGGCCTGGCGCAGGACCTATAGCTGCCACTGAGGAATTGCGACCTTTTTTGCCCATGCCGCTGGTGGCCAAGCAAGATGATTATTATAAAGTGATTGATAACCAGCCCTATTCCATAGGAAAGCTCAAGGGTTTTTATGGCCAGTTTGGGGTGATCTTGCGTGCCTTGTGTTATATATTATCTCACGGAATTGGAGGCTTGCGGCAAGCGTCGGAGGATGCAGTACTGAGCGCCAACTATGTATTGAGTCAGCTGCAGGATCATTATCATGCGCCTTTTGCTGACAGATGCATGCACGAATGCCTATTGTCTGACAAGCTGCAGCGCAAGGGGGGGGTTAGTACCTATGATATTGCCAAGGCATTGATCGAGCATGAAATACATCCAATGACGGTTTATTTTCCCTTGGTGGTTAGAGGGGCTATGCTGATTGAGCCCACAGAATCTGAGCCAAAATCTGCTTTGGATGAATTCATTGCGGCGATGCGCATGATCGCCCAGAAAGTTGCTGCCGGCAATACTAGCGAATTTAAGCGCTATCCCTCAACAGACAGGCGCATAGATGAGACAGCAGCAGCACGAAAACCAAAACTTAAATGGGACAGGCCCTAACCAATTCTATATTTTTGTTCTCACAAAGCCAAAATTCCTTCATCTGTAATTAACCTAAACGATATTCTGACTTCCGTGCCTTTGTCAGGCACGCTATTGATACTTATTACGCCGCCTTGCATTTCAATGAATTTTTTTGCTAGCGACAGGCCAAGCCCTATGCCTTCAAATTTTCTGTCTAGCCCTGTGTCTAGCTGAGTGAAGTTGACGAAAGCTGCGTTGATTTCTGCTTTGTTCATGCCACATCCGGTATCTTTGATGTTAATTTCTAAGAACGTTCCACGTTCTGTTTTGGTTTTTAGAATGGAGATGGTTATATGTCCTTCTGCTTTGGTGAATTTTATTGCATTGGAAAAAATGTGCATCAATGCGCGCTTGATTGCATACTGGTCAATAGTTAAACTTGGCAGCTTTTCTGGGAATGTATAGGAAATCTTAATATTTTTATTTTTAATTTCTGGGGCAAAATTCTCCACCACATTTTTTATTAGCCTGTCTATTCTGGTGGGGGATTTATGTATATTGAGCATGTTAGATTCTGCTCTGGCAACGTCAATGATGTCATTTATAATAGAGACCAGGTGCTTGCCAGAATTATAGATATCATAGCTATATTCTATATATTTTCGGTTATTAATAGGGCCAAACATCTGATTGTGGATTGCTTCTGCAAATGCTACTACAATGTTCAGGGGGGTCTTGAGCTCATGGCTGATGCAGGCAATAAACTCAGACTTAAGTTTATTTGCACTTTCTGCCTCCATGCTCTTTTTTTCTAATTGTGTTTTTATTTGCTTAATTTCATTTATATATTTAATAACTGCCTGTAACTGATTAGCTAAAGTTTTAACTTCATATATCTTAACTTGCGGAATTTGGATGTTGCTTTCGCCTTGTGATATTTTATCTGCAATTTCAGCCAGCTTTGTTATTGGGGTTACTATGTGCGTTCTTACTTTGACTAACAGCAGACCAAAAAAGGTAATAATGACAAAAATTTCAATTGCCTTTAGCAATAATTTCTTTAATATTTTTTCTCTAATTATGTCTTGGTTATAATTTATTAATAAATTATATGGATATTTATCTATTTTATGAATATAGTAAAATTTTGTTAGCCCATCTCGGATATATGTTAAGCGATGCCTATTTTGACTTATTTTGTGCATTGCTCTAGTTATTATTTTATCTGTACCTGTTTTTTGTTTTGCATTGAATTCTGATATTGGCTTATATTTTCTATCTAGTAAGGTAAAATCTAATCCATCATTGCGCATTTTATTGATTATATTTTGCTTAATTTGTTTTAAGGATACGTCCAAGATCAATATTCCCAGATGTTGCTGATCTTGATCGCTAGATAGACCTATGGCATACGACACTATTCGCTCGCCTTGCAGCATGCTAAACTCTATATTTGGATTTATTTGTACTACACTAGGAGAGAGCATGGCCTTATGCATAAACTCTGTGATTTCTATCTTATTGGGCTCACGAAGGACACCATAATCACTATTAACTTCTTCTTTAAAATCAGAATCGATCCATTTAATAACGCTATTTGCAAGGGTGCTATTTGGCGTCTTGTTTATGATAAATAAATCTAAAATGTTAGCAATATAATCCAGATTTTGATGATCTTGATTGATCAAAGATAGCGCACAGCGCATTATGTATTCGATGTGATCGAACAAGGATGACATCGAATCATCCACTTTTATTGATGCTGATTCTAGGATATTAATTGCATTTTTGGTTTCTATTTTATAGATTTTATAAACAAGGATACAGTATAGGATTATGCCCAATATTATCATAATGCTTATTATGACGCGGAAGCCTCTAGCTATTGATGTGGCATTTTTCTGCATCCTTCTTTTTGATATATGTCTAATGTATAATATTTACTAGCTTAACCAAATGATACATCTAATAAATGGGCATGGCAACTGATTTTGAGCTGCTTTTTGCTAGGTTTGCGGCGCGAAATCCTGATCCTGGCACGGAGTTATTTTCTACTAACCATTATACTTTGTTGGTTGCTGTTGTGCTTTCTGCGCAAGCTACTGATGTTAGCGTCAATAAGGTAACTAAGAGGCTATTCAAAATTGCCGATACCCCTGAGAAAATGCTGAATTTGGGGCAGCAGAAGCTGAAACAGCATATCAAGACCATAGGTTTGTTTAATAATAAAGCCAAAAATATAGTTGCTTTAAGCGAGATTTTGCTGGAGCGTTTCAGTGGCAAAGTGCCAGCAGATTTTGATCAGCTGCTCAGCTTGCCCGGTGTTGGCCGTAAAACAGCTCATGTGATGTTGAATTGCGCTTTTGATGGAGATAATATCGCAGTTGACACTCATGTTTTCAGGGTGAGCAACAGAATAGGAATAATAAAAGCGCGGAATGTCCAAGCAGCAGAGAGGGCTCTGAAAAAGACAATACCCAAAAAGTGGGCGAAACGCGCTCATCATTGGTTGGTGCTGCACGGCAGATATATCTGCAAAGCGAGGAATCCTGCTTGCCAGGATTGTTTTATCAATGATTTGTGTGACTATTACCGCAAGTCTGGCTTGAAATAGACAGATTTTGAAGTAGATAAGCGCTTTATGTTCAAAGTTTGGTCTATTTTATTGCGTTATTTCACTCTATTTTTAGCTGAGTATGACTGGATAATATGCTAGTGATTTGCGCATGAATGCTCTGCGCATCATTGTCAGCCTTTATTAGGTGGCAGCGTTTTTGGCGGCTAATCTCCAAGAATCCTTTTCGCACCCTCTGATAAAAACTCACATCCATTTGATCGTAGCGGTTATTGCTCACCTGGCGCACTTTAATTCTCGCGGCGCATTTTTCGGGCGCCATATCCAAGATAAAAGTTATGTCTGGTTGTATTGCGCTGAACAATATTTCGTTGATTGCTTTAATTATCCGCATATCTATTCCCTGGCCATAGCCCTGATATGCTATGGTGGAGTCTATATAGCGATCGCAGATGACTATGTCGCCATCCATGAGTGAGGGTATGATCAGTCCTTGCAGATGCTCATATCTGGAGGCACTATATAGCAGCAGTTCGGTTATTTTTTGCCATTTGCCTGATCCAAGCAAAATTTCCCTGATTGCCTCCGCGCTTTCAGTGCCTCCTGGCTCATGGGTTAGGATGATTTTTCTGCCCAGTTTTTCTAGTTTCTTGTCCAGCAACTGCGCCTGAGTTGTTTTGCCCACGCCGTCGCATCCTTCGAAACTAATAAAAAATCCTTGCACTATTTTAGCATTTTTTTAAAAGTGCGCCCTGGAGGATTTGAACCTCCGACCCACAGCTTAGAAGGCTGTTGCTCTATCCAGCTGAGCTAAGGGCGCGCCGGTAAATCTTTAATACATATATAGCATTTACGCCTTGTTACAACAAGCTATTAGCGCTTGATATATTGACTTAGTAGGTATAGTGTTTTTATAGACCTTAGTGAGCTTAGTAAAAATAATTAGGAGTTTTTTCATGCGGTTCATCAAGCAGCTTGTCAGCAGATTGCTACCTGCAGCTACAATTTCAACTTGTCTCGGGATTGGTTTTTTACCTGACTGGCAAAGGCACTGGGCTGCTGTTTTTGCCATGCTTATATCTGGAATCATTGTTTATTTTCTTGATGGCTTCCGCAGTGACAATTATTTAATAGCAGCAATGCCGCTGACGCTGCTCGCAGTAGTATTTTTTATTTTGGGCTTGGCTTCTATTTTTTTATACAGAATGAGAAGGGAAGATATCGAAGATAAGCTGGTCATTGATGTTTTTGTCGGACAGGTTTTGGTAGCTGCTTTGTCTGTGCCGGCTACGGTTGAGATATGCAAGGTTTGCATGCTGCTATTTAAATTTCTGTGTGACAATATATTTTATTGTGCCAGCTGGTTTTATGTTCTAGCAAATGGCATATTTTTGTTTGCGATTCCTTATTCTACTTTCCGTTTCTTTGACATAGTCAATTTTTGGCCCGGATCTTGGTTTGCAGTTGTGTATAACAGTGCATGGGCACGCATGTCGGTGGGTTTAAGCGGGGTATTCTACTCCATATTTTTACTTTACGCAGTATCTTTTATGTTTTTAGATTTGAGCCTGCTGGACGTAATACAGTTTTTCCGTGATATCTTCTTTGGCGCAGTGCTCAACTTTGATCTTTGGTATAAATATGGCATTGGGGCTTATGATTATCTTACTAATGATGCGCTGTTTGACCTTATTGACAAAATTGGCCTAAGAGATCTGCTAGAGAATTATGGAATATTAGACAAATTGGGCATTGGCACAATTGAAACTCCCGGGGTGGAGATCGAAAGCTTGGATGATGTTATAAAGGACATGGATAAGCAGCAGCCTTAGAGCTTGATTATGGATATTAGCGTGATTAGTAATGAATTGTGCTTTATTAGAGTGATGTATTTGTATTATATACAGTAAGATTTTATCATATAAATATTAGATTTATCTACTATAATGCTATGTTAACTATGAATAGCCGGTTATTTAAAATCTGTATTTATGCGATTTATACAGAAAATAGCTGGTTAATATAAAGGTATATTAATAAATTAGAAGTACCATATCATAATATACCTCAAATAGATTTTTGAAAGAGTATTCTGATTATTTATTAGAAAAATTAAGAGTTAAATCATTTGATGATAAACTTACCATATTGAATAAATTCCTCATTTGTGCAAATGTGATATTTAAAATCAGGTTTGTAAAATAATAAGAAAAACACTCTAAAAATGTTCTAACCGAAAATGATTTTCTGAAATTAACAAATAAAATTAAATAAAATAAAGATTTACACACAGAAAATATTATAGAAGCTTTGGTTAATAACGGAATAAGAATTCCAGAGCTGAGGTTTGTCAAAGCTGGGTCTATTATTAAAGGGTCATGCCTTAATTTAAAAATTAATTTTTTCATTAATTTTTATATAATTTTATTGTTAGGACAATAATAGAGTAAATAATAATGAAAAGTTATAGTGAGTATAGAGAATTTAGTGGAGTTTTAGGAAGCGATGAACTAAAGGCAGAAGCTTTTTTGTTAAATTACCTTTCATTTAAATTGTCTGTATTGGGATTGGATATAGCAGAAAAGGAATTATTGCAATCTCCTCTATTTATTAAAGAAGTAGCTAGCTTAATAACTTTTTTACATGATTTACATGGTGACATTTATTTAGATGTAGAAGGTGCTGCTCTTGATGGTTATAGAACTCCAGATGAGCCAGGATACAAAATACTTAATATTTTAACTATTTTATGTTACTATTATATTAACAATATAATAAATACAACACAAAAAGGAGTATAATCATGACCACAAATATTCTTGAACCTTTTTCGTTATCGCTCAAATCCGCCATACCGGTTGAGTATTATATATAAGATGCAAATTATGAGTGCGGATCCCCACACGTCGTATACATGATTGATGATATTGCGAAAGCTTATCAGCAGGACTTGCCATACCTTATTGACGTTACTATGAACCCTCATACCGTGGTTGACGCAAATCATTCACAAGTACACACACAACTAACTTTTGATATGTACGAATATTATTTATAGAAGCACAAATTAGAAAAAGGAGAATAACCATGTCTAACATCGCCGACTTATCCGACATCGGCTACCACGTGGAATATTAAGAGGAGATCGCCTCCTCCCCACACGCCATAACACCCATCAGAACTGACGATATATATCATTCATATAGATATTGGTATTACGCTGATGATATGAACTATGCGTATAGCCATAATGAGCCTTTCATGTGCCATATGAGTCTAACGACCATCTCTACTGATCAGAATTACTACGCAGCTCTTGTAGAGATATTTCCTAGTTATTTTTAAAAACGATTAACCACAACTCTGTACGTACAAATATATGTACGCATGTACGTACAATAACCAAAAAGGAGTATAATCATGTGCACAAATTTACTTGAAGGTTTTCGGTTAACGCATAGTACAAGAACCTGTTCATACAGGTGCCAGAAGAGGTAACCATAAAGGGTCTTGCATGTTAAATTATACACAGGAAGCATTAAATGATAGCGAATTTTCAATCTACCTACCTCTACAGCGTTCAGGAAATAAGCGCTGATTTTCAAGGAATATTGGATACGGTAAAGCAAGCTTTAGAGGAAGTATCTGAGAAATTACAGGAATATAAAGAGATATCTGATTTATTAAGTGATATAAAAAATCCAGAGGCAGAAAAATACATAAAATACCTAAGTGCTCAAAAAGGCAGAGATGCTCTCAAAGAAACGTTCAAAAATATAATTAAGCTCACAAAAGGCAAAATAAAAGCTTTGAGAGAGCAGGGATTAACACAAGATATGGAAGATAGGATTTTAAGTATAAAGGATGATAATGATATTAAAGAATTAACTAAAATTTTGAAAGACAATCTATTTGATAAATGTGATCCTGATAACCTTATTTACAATATGCCATTTAATAGACATCAGGATACAGAAAGTGAGACGATATTCAACAATGTTTCTTATATAACAAAAGAGGGCATATTAGAGGCCACAAAGACTGCGCGTGATTTAGAGAGTGAGTATGATAAAATAATAGCAGATTGCTCCGATAAGCTTGAAGAAATAATTACTGGATTTAATCAAAAAATAATCCAGAGTGAAAATGATAAAACGGCTATGAAGCAAGATTATTATAATCAAGCATTAAGAGAATATTTGGGGTATAAGATTGCATTGAGTGATGATTTAAGAATAAAAGCATATGTATATCATAAAGATTTACTTTATAAATTTATGTTAAATATAATAGAAAAATTATATATACTGGAAGGATTATCTGCTAAAGACATAAATGTAAAAGATATATGTGATTTTGTTACGCCTTTTGTAGCAGGAATGTGCCCAGAGGTAAATGAGTATCTCAATAAAGATGAGCAAAGCACTCCATCATTAATTGTATCTTCTGTAGAGCGGTAGCCACATAATAATGTTAATGCTTAACATAAATAATATTAATACTTTAAAATACTAGATTATATTATAATATGCATTATCTTAAGTGCTATCTACCGCCTTCTCTTCTTTCTCTTGCTGATCTTCCACAGCGGAGTCATCCTGATCTTCTGCATCTAAGTACTCCGCTTCTTTAGTGTCTTTTTCAGTGTTTTTCTTTGATGAATCACTAGCCGGAGGTAGACCATCTACGGGCGGTGGCGCCTGCTTTGTCTCGGTTACGCCGGCTTGCTGTTGGCGTGTTTTTTCAGGATCGAAGGGCTCCTGAGTTGGAACGAATGTTGCTTTTAATAAACGGCGTTTGAACATCGTTTCTTCGTAGTACTTAATTTTTTTAGATTTGATCGGTGCGGTTGATTCTATCAGGAGTATCTGCTCATCCCTTGGTAGCATTATCACTTCTTGCGGCAGCAGCAGGGCTCTTTGCGCCTCTGAGACGTGCAGCGAGCGCGAAGCGGGGTTAAAATCCAAGAATTTTGGTTTATTCAGCGATTCCTGCTCAACGGTTTTGTTGCCCACGAGCTGCGATATAAGATTCGCAGTTTCTACGTTGTTGGCAGCGAAGGTGATCCGATAGGTGGAATTGGAGAGAAATGAATTCATCCCCGCGTCTTCATATATTCCCTTTAGCTGCTCCGTATCTTGGATAATTAGGAATAGGCGCACGTTATATCCCCTGAAATATGCAATCCCGGTTTTGAATTGCTCCATTTCTCCTAGAGTTGGAAATTCGTCCATCAGGAATAATACTCCGTAAGGATCATCTTTGGTTGGAATATTGCGGCATAAAAACTCTGTTGCCTGCTGATAAAATACCTGCATAAGTGGCCTGAGCCTGGTGAGGTTATCAGGGGTAATTCCCACATACACGGTTGTTTTTTCTTTCTTGAATTGCTGAATATCAAAGTCACTGCTTGCGGTGGCTGTGTCGATCAGCGGGTTTGCCCATAGCTCGAGCGAAGAGTTCATGGTGGATATCACCCCGGAGCGTTCTTTCTCAGCTTTTTGCAAAAACGCAGCAATATTCATATACGCCACTGGGTGCAGCTTTTTGCCTATTGTGTCCAGCACAACCGCCAAATTATAAGTTACGTCGTCGCTGCGCATCGTTCTGACCACCTCGCCAAATGAGGTGATTTTTTCTGCCACTGCATAGAGATATAACACAATCCCTACGAACAAACTCCGTGCTTCATTCACCCAGAAATCCTGCTCAGGCATGAGCAAGCTAGCGATTTTCTGCACATCATCCACCACCTGCCCTGCCTTTGGGCTGAGCCAATCCAGGGGGTTATAGCAATGAGTGAGGCCATTTGGATCAGCGGGATTCCACAGATAAACTTTCTGTCCTAGCTTTCTGCGATAGCCGCTGGTCAATGTAAAATTCTCCAGTTTTATGTCGTGTACAAAGCATGAATCCTCCCAAAAAAGCAGATTCGGAATTACAAATCCAACGCCCTTACCAGAGCCCGTGGGGGCAAAGAGCAGGGCGTGTTGATATCCGCCTGCAATCAACAGGCCTCTCCTGTCTTTGCCTATTATGATACCCTTTTTGCTTCTGAGCCCTGCCTTTCTAATTTCTTTTTCTTCTGCCCATTTGGCATCTCCATGTACTGACTCTTTTTTCTTGAACGGGCGCCATTCCCCGATAATTCCTTTGGTTGACCACAGGATTATTCCCAGCAAGGTAAGCGGGGAGAAGAGCGAACCAAACAGCTTAAGCTGTAGCATTGTGTCATAGGCGGCACGGTTTTTCCACCAGTGCTCTACATATTTGAATATTGTTGGGTACAGGCCATAGGGAAATTTCTTGAAATTTGGCTGTATCGCATGAAAATTCAGGTGATTGGGTCCCCACACGAGCAATATATATATTACCATTGATGCGTATAGACATAGCCCAATCGCTATTATGAGTAGCGATAAGATGATTATGACATTGCGAATATGTCTATTCATGTCCCTCTATTTCTCCAACTTTAAGTCTTTAGTAAAACAAATTTCTGAAACATATCTCTTGCCTTTTTCTGCCCTTTTTAGCTGCACTATGACATCAACTACATTGAGTATATATTCTCTGATTTGCTCAGGAGGGAGGCCCAGCCCCGCTTGCATTACCATCAGCTTTAGCTGCTCTATTGCCATTCTCGGGGTGTCTGCGTGCAGCGTGGCAATTGATCCAGGGTGCCCAGTGTTGATCGCTCGCAGGAAGCTGAATGCCTCTGCACCCCTTAATTCACCAACGATTATCCGGTCTGGCCTGAGCCTCAGACAGGCTTCGATCAAATCTTGGGTAGTGACTTTTGCCTTGCCTTGCCCGCCTTTTGAGGCAATTAAATGCACCCGGTTTGGATGGTCGCTCAGCACCACTTCTCTGGCATCCTCTACCGTAATTAGCCGTTCCTCGGACGGTATTGCCCTCAAGACGGCATTACCAAAGGTGGTTTTGCCGGTCGACGTGCCTCCACTAATTATTAGATTTTTTTTATGGATCACTGAGCTCTGCAAAAACTCTTTGATTTTGTTTGCTTCGAGCATTTTGCGTAGCTCCTGACCGCTCTGATCTTCTTTTTCCTGGATTGCCGTTTGGTTGAATGCCCCCAGTTTTTCATACTGATCTAAATCTAGGTTTAGCGTTGAAGGTTTTCTGATCGATAGCACGATAGAGCCCGACTCGCAGGCAGGAGGGAGGACAATTTGGATTCGATATCCATTTGGCAAGGTAGCAGAAAGCAATGGTTTCTCCTCGCTGATTGACTGATCAGTGGCCTGTGCCACCAGACGCGCCAAGCCCTTGAGGTGGCTTATATCAAGCTCTGGTGCTTCTTCCTGCCTTATGTCCCCTCTGTTTTCTATCCAGCATTCTTTTGGCCTATTGATCGATATTTCATTCACCCCTTCTTCTTCAAAGAAGTTTTGCAGAGGCTTCAGATATGTCTCCAGTGCCGCATGGCTCATTTTATTACTTTCTAATGATTCTGTTGATGTGCTTAGAGAATACTATATCCTTATTAACAAATACCTTCATTGATGCTCCCTGGTTTATCCTGATGGTAGGTGATGGATTGGAATATAGAGTAATGTAGTCTTTTAAAATATCCGATACATCTCCTGTGATATCTCTGATAGCCAGATCTATTGGTCTGCCTGTGGTGGTAGTTTTGCCATCTTTGTCGGTGTTAGTAGTGATTTTATTATCCGCAGAGTCTCCGGCTATCTTATCCAAAATCACTCCTGATCCCAGGGTGATGGCGCTGAACAGCAGCGCATTCTTCATAACTTGTAAAAATTTGGTGTCTAAATCTCCCGCAATTCCTGATCTGCCCAGCTGGTCTATTCCAGAAGAGGTTACCTGAATATCGATCCCGTCTGGCAGTATGATCCTATTCCAAACAATCATGACTCTGCTTTGTCCGGGAGATACTTGGGATTCATATTCACCTATAACTCTTGATCCTTTGGGTATTAACACGGCCTGTCCCGCTTCAGAATATACGTCCCTGCTGACTATTGCTCTCAAAGTGCCAGGCAGATCAGTATTGATTGCGTTTTCCAGCACAATATCAATTATTTTGCCTTGTGCGATTATATGCTCTCTGGGTCCTGAATATTTAGCTGAGATCTGAGGTGCGGTACTTCTTTCTGGCTTGCGATTAACATCGGGGTGCTCATCCTCTTCTGCAAACATATTTTTGAGGCCCTTTATAGTATCTTTATTTATCATTTTTGTAGGGTCAGATGGATCTATCATGCCTCCACTCGCTCCGCTTGCCCCATTGCCTCCGCCCAATCCACCCATCACGCTGCCTCCAAAAGCTAGCATATTTGAATTTCTTCTTGCCTTAAGATCTGAATCATCAGCGCTAATTTCTGAGACAGTTGGTGCTTTGCTTGTTTTTTCTTCTCTAGGCTTGATCGGTGGCACAAGTATCACCTCTTCTTTTTTCTTTGGTGGGGCGACCACAGGCGGAGGCGGAGGCGGAGTGGGGACAACCAACGGAGGCCGAGTAGGTAATGTTGGTGTTGTAGTAATTTTGGTCTCAAAATTTTGCGGTGCTGCTTCCGCCTGCTCTAGCAGCCTTTCTATCTCTTCTTGCTGTTCTTTTTGATCGACTTGCTCAGCCTTTTCTTCGGAGTCACCGCTGAAAAATATATACCATATAGCGCCGATACTCAAAAGCACCACTGCTGCTATCATTAGCTTTTGCTTGATTCCAGAGATTCCGACAATAGAGCTCCTGGAGGATACTTCTGCCTGTTCTATTGCTGGTACTTCTTCACTCATTTTATTTCTTTGATTAATTCTTTAATAATTCTTATTTTCATTATATAACTCCAATGTTTTGTCTTGGTGGTGTAGGATTAATTTAGGTGCTACTTTATTAACAATGATATAATCTTTATATGACAATATCTGCAAATCCTCCTGTTTTTTGCCGGATGACGGCAAGGAGATCTCAGGGGCTTCATTTTGGAATTTCATATATGTTAGCTTGCCATCGTCAAAGACGACCGTTGGTGCAATTTCCTCATCTCCCTTGAAGCTATAATTACGATTTTTCTTCGCCATTATGGTGTCTTCCAAGGATATATCGCGCTTGGAGTGATATAGCATTTGCGTTGGCGGAGATAGCTTGACTTCTGCCATGTCAATGGGTTCCTCAGGATAATAAAACCTCACCACATATGCCAGATCCTTATCGGCTTTATCCGTTGGTTTTTTGGAAAATAAATCGAACTCATATATTCTTTTTTTATTGGTGATGATGGTCATATTGGTGTGTGCATTGGGCTCCTGAGGGGATATGAACAAGCTGCGGCCTGATTTATTTATTTTCCAGGATGATGAGTCACCTAATGATATTTCAATTGGCTCTTCTCCTTTGGAGAAATCGATATGCGATTGATATCCATAATGCAGCGTGACAGCAAACACCTCATTTTCATTGTATATGAATGTTTTGATGCGGCTATCGATTGCTATGGGCTTGCCATATTCTGCCTGCGCTGGCAAAGATATCAGGCAATAAATTAAAATAATGAGGATGTTTTGCATGATTTTTTTCATAATTTATTCTAACACCTCGTCATTTACTCTGTAGGATGTCACTTGGAAGCCTAGGGGGTTAAAATAACGCTCATTTTCGTTCATTTCTATTGATATATAATGGAATGATATTACTGCTATTTGGTCTTTGCGCACAGTCCTGTTTCTTAAGTTTACCTCGGTGGAAAATCTAATCTGCGCTGTGTCTGGAGAGAGATATTGTATGGACCTGACTTTTAAGGATGAGCCGAGGTTATCGGCATATAAATTGATGGGGCTGTTTGGGTTGCCGGGGCTGATAAAAGACCGGAATTGGCTATATACTTCTTTGTTAGATAGCAGGCGCACCTCTGTGTAATAATCTTGCTCATAGCTATAGGGGTCGAATAGCTCTCTTGTTCTGATATATTTAATTAAGAAATAATTGTTGACTGCTTCATTTATAGTAAATTTTTTAATATTTGCTGGATCTACCAGCGTTACAATGCCAGTTTTTTTCTCAATTTCGATCACAAAAGGATCCAAGGACCGACTATTTGCAACTTTCATGGCGATGATCGAGCTGGCTATTACTCCGATAATTGAGATCAGGGATAGCATTATTAGAAGGTTCCGCTGCAACAGAATAGCGCTATACCTATCATATCCCCATCCCTCCAGGTTTGTTGGTCGCTTTCTCCGCGCTTTATATTTTTTGAGCATACTTTTGAAGTCGCTTAAACAGCGATTAGGATAATAAAGGTATTTTATGAAGAATTTGTAAAGCTAGCATATATAATTAATATATAATCTATGTATTATTTCTAACGAGATTATAATCAAACCTCGTCTTTGCTCTTTGATTTTCTGCTTGGACAGGTATAGAGTTTACATCCTATTTCTGCTCCAGACAAGCTAAAATAATCGCATTTTCTTTGGTAGCTTCCAGGAAGATAAATAATATACATAAAAACAAACATCCAGCCTTTGCAAGCGTGGTCTCTGGCTAATAAAATAACTTGCGGCATTTTTGATTCTTTTAATCTGTTTGTGTCGCAAAGATTCCAGTAATATTCTGTCATCGCTGCGTGCTTTTACCTCGATGAAAAATATTGTTTTGTTTCTTAAGGCAATTATATCTATTTCGCCAAAGTGGTTGCGGTGGCGATGGACAAGTATCTTATAAAACTGCATTTTGAGCATGATTATGACTGCTAACTCAGCTAATCTGCCAGTTAAATGTGCCTTGTACATATTGTCTCTGGTCTTTTAGGAGCATTTCTCTGATTTTATACGCTATTTTTGTTTCTGGAAAGTGGATTTTGTTAGGCAGCAGCTTAACTGCAGGGAGCGCTAGCCAGCTGACATTAGTGATAAATACCGATTTTGCTTCCTTCAGATGATCTATTGTATATTCTCCTGTATGTACTTTGTATGAGATATGTGGGGATAATTCTATTATCCGTTTTCTTATTATTCCCGCTAATACTCCGCATTCTATTGAGGGAGTGTAAAGATTTTTGCCATCAAACCAAAAAATATTGCCAGAACTCACCTCGCATATATGTCCTGTGCTGTTTAACATCAGTGCTTCAAAGCAGCTCTGCTCCTCTGCCTCTATTTTGGCAAGTATTGAACTCAGGCCTTGCATCAGTTTGTGCCTGACCGGCAGGGCACGAGGAGATATTTTTTCATAGCTGGAAAGAAACAATTCCACATTCTCTTGTGCTATGCCTGCATTAGGCATTATTTCCATAACTATGTTTGGGTTGATATTCTGGGTTGGCATATAGCCTCTGCTGCCAATGCCGCGGCTTATTGCGATGCGCAGAAAACCAGCTTTGATTTCGCTCTGCGCAGTTAGCTTTTCTGCATAGTTGATAAGCTCTCCAAGATTTTTTTGGGTCATTTGAATTTTTAAGCTTGCCAACCCATCAAGCAATCTCTTGATGTGATGATGCCACAGATATGGCTTTCCTTCTACGATTCTGATTGTTTCAAAAATCCCATCCCCAAAGCGGAAACCCCGATCCTTTATGCTTATTTTTGCCCGCCCTATGTCTGATATTTTGCCATTTATAGATGCTAAACCCATACGAGATTTTATCGCCATTTAATGGAGCATCCGATACTTGGGTATTGCGTTTTAGGCGCTTTGCCGCTTTGAGCAACTGCCATCATTGCTTCATATAATTCTCTTTTTGCGTCTAGGTTGGAGCTGTTGCCAGAGCTGTCCAGTCTTCCTCTATATTGAAGTTCCAGATTTGCGTCAAATCCATAGAAATCTGGCGTGCACACAGCTTTATATTTTTTGGCTACGCTCTGCTCCTCATCTATGAGATAGGGAAATGGCAGCTGTGCTTTTTTATGCAGCTTGGCCATGTTCTCAAAGGAATCTTCGGGGTAGCTTGTGGTGTCATTTGGCATAATTCCTACAGTATAAATCCCATATACTTTAAGATCTGCAGCATCACGAATAATTTTATTTAGTATAGTCTGCACATAAGGACAGTGGTTGCACATAAACACCACAACCAGGCCGTTCGGACCCCTTGTCTTGGCTAGGTCATAATATTTTCCATCTGTGCCTTTTAAATTAAAATCTTCAGCCAACCAATCTATTTCTGCCTGCGGTGTTTCTGTCTTGACCATTTGCTGCTCCATCTGATAATTTTTTTTATTAAATAGCAACCTGCCAGGCTAATGTAAATAATCAGATTTTATTTTTTCTGAGGACATAAATTGCGATATGCGGATTATCTTGGTAAGGTTTGTCATCTGGGGTTTATGGGGGCATATTAGGTGCCTAAAGAGGTGAGGCCCTGAGGGTGCGTTGCCTTGTTGTTGAGTGAATTTGCTAGTTCATTTGCAGTGAATCCATAGCGAACTTGAATTTAGTTACAAAACACAAGCTATAAAACAAAGCTTGCTGTTGTGTTTATATTAGCTATACTATCTGGAGATAGGCTATATAATACAGATTCCGTACATTCAGGGATGCGCCAAAATTTTCTGGATTAATTTATTAAAATTTGATTAGTGATTAATAGACAAAATGTTTTTTCCTCCTGATATTCAAGTTATGATGGATGCAGTAAGCAGAGCGCGGCGCGGCTTGATCAGGGATTTTTATGAAGTAGAGAATCTGCAAGCTTCACTGAAAGGCACGCAAGAATTTGTGACTGTTGCCGATACTAAGTCTGAAACCAAGATTTTAGAGGTATTGCAGGAAGCTAGGCCTAAATTTAGTGTTCTTTCCGAGGAAGCAGGGGAAATCAAGGGCCGGGACAGCGATTGTAGATTCATTGTTGACCCCCTGGATGGGACCTTTAATTTTATGCATGGGCTCCACTATTTCGCTATTTCAATTGCCCTAGAAAAGATCACAGATGGACGTAGCGAGATAGTGGCTGCAGTGGTGGATACCCCGATATTAAAAGAAACTTTTTGGGCACAGAAGGGCCATGGAGCTTATGTTGAGACCGCTGATTTGCAAAGGATAAAAATGAGGGTGAGTTCTAGAAGTGCATTACAACGTTCTTTATTTGGCTTTGGATCGCTATATTATGGCGGGGATAAACAGGCCAAAGTTATAGATTTAATGCGCAAAAGCCATATTCATCTGAGGTGCACCGGTGCTTCTGCGCTTGATCTTGCATATTTAGCAGCTGGCAAATTTGATTGCTATTTTCAGAGCCAAATCTCTCCTTGGGATATAGCGGCTGGCATTTTGCTCATCAAGGAAGCCGGCGGTGTGGTCAGTGATATTGCAGGAGGAGGAGATATGCTGGCTAGGAAAGAAATTGTTGCTGCGAACAGCAATTTATTCCCTGCTCTGCTCAAGTCTACACAGAGTGTTTATCTCTGAGATACTGCCACATAAGAGGAGGGTTTTGAGAAATAATGACAGTTTTATGAGCAAAACCGGGTTCGCAGGACCACGCAAAGCATCAATGCTCACGTTGCAGGTTTGGAACAAAAATCCCCAAAGGGAGTATATTCAGCCATTTTCAGCTAAATCTTGCCGCTGCTTTGCTGCTATATTTTGCGAGTCTTGATATGGTTTTGTCAATCTATGTAGTTTGTCTATATTTGGGCTTATAACTGAGTATGCTTATCTAACCCCATTTTTCTATTTTGCACCCTTTCTTGCCATTGAGCCTCTCTCGATGGGGCAAGTTGTGCATACAGCCGCTCCTCAAAGTCTATTTGATTGTTGTCTTCGCTGGTTATTCTATCAAGCAGCTCAGGCGCCCTTAGAGTAAAATTTTTTATGACTTTATCTATTGCCTCTTCATCAATGTCTTTTATTTCTGCGAATAATTTATCACATTTTTTCTCAAAACGCTGTATCTGCATTTTTGTGTCTAAGGTTACAAAGCTGCTTTTATTTACGTCTTCGGTCTCTGCTATTTGGTTTGCTTGGAATACTAAGTCATCTATTTCTGCCAAGATTTTCGGTATTTCTGCGTGTTTTTTGACCAAGCTCGCCGATCTTGCATCGTGACGTAATTTAACAACAGTAAAAATAGCAGAACTGCCCAAGATGCATGTTGCAGCTATGATGGGAATAGTCCAGCCATATAAAATCGCAGCAGCAGTCACGGCAATTGCCCCTGATATAAGAATAGCAATATCAAGCTTCTCTGCATAACCTGCTATTTTTTTGGCGGTTCTGAGTCTCTTTATTTGCTTCCTTATTGCGTTGTGCTCTTTTATTTCTGCATATATTGCTTCTTGCTCTTTTGGTGTTGCATTGGGCAATTTTGCGCATATCCTTTCCCAATCTTTTTTAAGTTTTGTTTCTGCCTCATTGATTGGAAATATATAACTGTCCGCCTGGGAAATATCTTTGTGCATTTCTCCCAAGACTAGGCCACGAACTTTGTTGCCAAGCCAAACTAGCTTGCTAGAGATATTAGCTGGGTTGAGTATAAATGCTATTGCTGATATTTTTTGCTGGCGCGCAATTCTGGTGCTAGTCTGCTTGAAAATGCGTGCTTTCATGCTTTCTGATTCTAATTTGACTCCCGATTCCTGTAATTTTTCTACCTTTTTTATAAGTCGAAAATAGTCCTCTAAGGCTTTCCTGTCTCTGTGTTGTTGCCAGAACTTTCTAAGCAAATCTTCTGGTATTAAAATATAGTCCAAATCGAAATCATCACCCAGCACCTCCTGCAGCAGATTTTTTCTCTGTGGTTGTTTTGGAGGATATTCTGGCACTATTTATTTTTTGATATTTATTATTAATTTTAAATATTCCCGGTAAAGCTTTGATTAAGTTTGTTGTTGCGACTCTTTTTTGCTTATCTGCCTGCCAATGCTTCAAGACGTTTTATTTGCCGGGGATATCCAGGTTAATGTTTTTATATTGAAATAAGCTCTATGTCGGCATATATTGAGATTTCTTATAGAGACATAGGTGTTTTGCAATGGCAGATTTATTGCTAGAGTGTTTTTGTGAGGAGATTCCTGCGGATCTGCAGCTAGAGGTCTCAGGGGAGTTAGAGAGGCTTTTGCTGGGCTGCCTGGATAAATACAATTTGCGCCATAAAGGAGTAAAATCATATGCAACACCTAGACGCTTGGTCTTCATGGCATCTGGCTTGGATGTGCACATACGCAAAGTTTTTGAATACAGAGGTCCGAGAGTTCCGGCAAGCGAACAAGCAATTGCCGGATTTTTGAGGAGCAGAAACTTGCCTCAGGATTGTCTGGAAAAGAGAATGACATCCAAAGGCGAGTTTTATTTTGCTACTATGACAGAAGATAAAGCACTGGTTGCAAGTTTGCTTAAAGAAATCCTGCCTAGGGAAGTTCTAGCGAAGCTTACTTGGAAACGCTCTATGCGCTGGGGTAGTCATTCCCTCAGATGGATTAGGCCCTTGCGCAAGATTCTGTGTCTGTTCAACGACCAAGTATTGCCCATACAATTTGCCCATATTACTGCGGCTGATAAGACCGAGGGACATAGGTTCATGTCTGGTGAGGTGCTGAGCGTCAGGAGCGTGGCTGAATATGAGAATTTGTTATATGAGCATTATGTGATGCTGGGCCATAGACAACGTCAGGAGCTGATTGCAGAGCAGGCACAAAAGATAGCTAGCCAGCAGGGTCTGGTTGTCAGCTTAAATTCCGGTCAGCTTTCCGAGTTAGCTGGCATGGCGGAATGGCCGGTGCTTTTTTTATGCAGGATAGACAAAAAATTTATGGGGCTGCCAAAGGAGATTCTACAGCTTTCGGTGGAAGTTACGCAGCAGGCGATTATTCTGCTTGATAAGCAGCAGAATATCGCACCTTTTTTCATCGTGGTGGCCAATATCCTCCCTCAGGACGGAGGGGTCAAGATTATCTCTGGCAACGAGAGGGTAATGTCTGCGCGTCTGGCTGATGCGAATTTTTTCTGGCAAAATGATACCAGTCATGATGCTGAATATTATCGCCAGCGCTTGGCCAAGACGGTATTTCACGCCAAGCTGGGATCTTTTGTTGAGAAGATAGAGCGCATCACTGCTTTGGCGAAATATGTATGCGTGTGGATTCCGCATGCTAATATTTTGCAGGTAGAGAGCGCAGCTAAGCTTGCTAAAATTGATCTAGCAACCAGCACCGTCTCTGAGTTTCCTGAGTTACAGGGCATAATTGGCGGTCATTATGCAAGACATATTGGTGAAGCTGAGGAGGTAGCGGAGGCTGTAGCCAGCCACTACGCACCGGCAGGAAGTAGTGATGTTTCTCCTACAAATCCAGTGACTATTGCTGTTTCTATTGCAGACAAAGCAGATACTTTGGTGGGCATGTTCGCGATTGACGAAAAGCCCACCGGCTCTTCGGATCCATTTGGTTTGCGTCGTGCTGCAGTTGGGGTAGTTAAAATTATTCTGGATAATGAGCTTAGATTGCCGATTAAACTTTTATTGACTAAAGCTGTGAATCTATATCCCAAAAATCTGTTCAAGAAAAAGCATGTTTTGCCTAAAAGATTGCTGCGTATTCGGAAAGCCCCCAGTGATGCGGAGGAAGACAAGGAATATAAAGGCGAAGTTTTGTCGGAGCTGCTGGATTTCTTATTTGACAGAGTTGAGGCTATGTTGCGCGCTCAAAATATAGTTTGCATGGGCGCTGTTTTTGATGATAGCTACGACATATTGAGATTGGTAGGGCGTGCACGTTTATTGCAAGATTTTCTCGCAACCCCAAACGGAGCAAAGCTCGTGGGTGCATATCGACGTATTGCCAATATACTTGCTGAGCATGATGGGGATGAGTCTGGCGCTTTGCAGGAAGATCTGATTGAGCTAGAGGCAGAAAAAGCCATATTGCAGGCCTTGGATGAAGCTAAGCAGGATTTGGGCAAGATTTTAAAAGAGGATAAGTTACATGAGGCGCTGGAGCACTTGTTGCCATTGTGCGATGAGCTTGAAATATTTTTCCAGAATGTGATGGTGCATTGCGAAGATATTGATAAAAGAAAAAACCGGGTGCATATTTTGAACAATATCAGAGCTTTGTTTGATTCTGTGCTGAATTTTGATCAGTTGCCTTAAAATTTTTTTGATAAAATTATATTATCGCTAATAATATAATTTTATGCTTGAATGGCCAGATATTTGCATTAAGGATAAATTTCAGCAATACTCTTTGTGTTTTTTGTGGCATATTGTGCGAGTGTTTGCCTGTTTGATATATAAATATATTAATTTTCTAAATTTAGAAAAAGTTTATTATGCCCAATAATATTTATTTATATGATTATTTTTTCCTATAGAAAATAGACTAGTTGCTATGATCTCCTGCTCCTATTTATTTTATAGAGCTGCCTCATAAGCGTATCGATCATTTAATCTTAAATCTTTAAGAAAATATTAGTTAATGCATTATCAAATTTATATATAGAATTTCTTAAGAGCTTGAGAAAGAATTAGATATTGCATTATGAGGTATCATTTATACATGATCAGAGTAGTTTTTGCTCGCTGCAAATTGCATTCCTAGCTCGGGTTTGCTCATCGGCAATGAAAATGATATCCGGCGGTCTGCTGTATGTTTTCTTCGCATAATCAGGAGGGAGTGGCATTTTATCCAAGGTCCTGTTTCCAAATTTTTTTATTACCTAAGCAGAATTCTGCTGGATCTGCTTAAGATAAACAAAACTTGCAAAACTTGCTCTTTATGGCTGTAAGGTTTCAATCTGGCACTATTTTGTCATCTTGATAGGTAATTAGACAATTTTCTGTGTTAAAGAGACTGGAAAAACCCATAATTCTTGCCTCACAGCACAAATTTTTATCTTGATGCTGAGCCATATTGGCTTATAGCACAGCACAAATTTCAAGCTAATATAGCGCGGAATAAGATGTTTATACACCTCGGACTTTTGGTGCTATATACCCAAAAACAGCCCGCTGCCCAAAAATTCATGCATGCCTAGCTCATTTCCAAATCCGAAATATCTCGCCGGACCCAGAGCAGCAGCCTAAGCCCG
>BLZN01000049.1 GCA_014132315.1 Rickettsiales bacterium
TTTCTTTTTGCTATAGGTTAAATTACTAAATTAAAAATAAATTGACTATAATTTAGCGGCAAGTTATAATAAGTTATATATAGTTAAGTAAAAGTTTTAAGTATGGCTCCAAAAAATTCTGTTGCGGCTAAGTCGTCAAGCTCCTTATCTTGGTTTTTATTGTTCGTGTTTTTCTTTTGTATTGCACCAGCTGCAGGAATATTCTGTATGTTGTATTTTGGGTTAGCAATAGCACCTTCAATAGCATTTCTCGTCGCACTCTTTATAGCAGAACTTTTACTTATAGCCTTGGAACTTGACGGCGCATATAGAGTCCGTGAAACACAAATACATACCAATCTTAAAGAATTAAAAACACTGAAGAATCCTTTAGATGCAGGAGAAGAGGTTGGAAAATTGTTGCATTCCCGAGCAGAAGAGACCGAATATACAGTACTCGATGCTGACGACAATCCATTTAAAAGAGTAGAGCGTGAGGAAACTGAAGTTGTTGAGAAGCTGGACGCTGACGACAATCCATTTATAGAAAGGAATTATAAGAAATACTTCATAAATATACCAGCCGCCAAAACTGATGACAACGCAGCAGCAGAAAAAGATCCAAGCAGAGATCTAGATGGCACCCAAGCAGAACATGGGGCTGATACTGCTAATCTTTCGAGCATCGGGGCACCGCAAAAATAAATCAGCCTATTATTTGCTGTATCGATTATCGTAACTTTTCTGCTAGCTTCCTT
>BLZN01000050.1 GCA_014132315.1 Rickettsiales bacterium
CCCTTTACATTTGTCTTAATTCTAGCCTTGCTACAAAAAAGATTATTTTTTATTGCTGGCCCTTGTTATGTTTTGGGGTTGGTCGGCTTTATTTCGATAAATAATTTTGCTAAATAAGCGCGTTTAGGAGAGAGGAAAAAGCTACTCAATCCCTTGTTTAGATTGCCTTTGCTCCTGTTGCTCCTTGGGTACAACTTCTTCAACTTCAAGATTTGTGTCCGGCCCTTCTATCGCAAGATGATGCGTTCTTCTGTGGGGCTCCATAGATCTTTGGTGTTGCTCGCTATGGCTTTCTGCCTCAGATCTTTGAAAGTATGAAACACCTTTTATGGCTAGAAGTGCGGCGATAGCAATTAGGGTAAATGGCAAAAAAATTATGCAGATAAAAACAAAGAAAGCAGTCTGAGCTTCGCTGAGTTTGTGTTCCTCTACTCTTTGATCTTCGCTGAGTTTGTGTTCCTCTACTCTTTGAGCCCCCGGATCAACTCCAAGAAAATCTTCCATTGTGCAATTAAGTTTCTCCAGCAACTCATCAAGCTTGTCTTTATTTGCATAAATACCATCCAGCAACTCATCATCATTTGCTGTGCTGATGCCATATTCTTTCAATCTGCTCGTAATATCAGGCTGCCTTAGTTTAATCAAGGCGCAGCGCCATGCATCGTCCAGCATTGGTGTGGTTATATCGGCATATTTTGCTCTGAGTTTTGAGTCCTTATGCGTTATTATTATAGTGTAGAGCTTGCGTCGA
Source organism: Rickettsiales bacterium (assembly GCA_014132315.1). Lineage (GTDB taxonomy): Bacteria > Pseudomonadota > Alphaproteobacteria > Rickettsiales > BLZN01 > BLZN01. The sequence continues at coordinate 752 of BLZN01000050.1, forward strand.
TTTGGATGTCCCAAAATTTCCCTTGCGTTGCCTGCTTGCTTTAATATTTTCTCCTTCTTTGGGTTGTAATCTATGCTTTTTGGAAAATTCCTTGATGCCACTCTTTTAAATGCGAGATCGACTGTTATTCGCAAATATTGTGGGGTTATTTCATCTAGCTCTTCCTGAGAGATTCCAAGTAACTCATAGTGAGTTAGCTTATGCTCTGCTTTTGGTAATTCTTGGTTTCCTGGCATATATATATTATAT
>BLZN01000051.1 GCA_014132315.1 Rickettsiales bacterium
ATGATAAATAGTCGTTTAAATAATTTTCATAAGATTATAAGTAATATAAATAAACCGCAACTGGTTGTCTAGAGCAATGTTGGAAATAATAGTTTATGCAATAATAACTGTGCTTATAATAATGCGTTTGTATAGCGTAATTGGGAGAGCAGAAAGTCTGCATGGGAACGCGAGCAAGCCGAGGAACAAACATGAGGAGAACGTCATAGAGGGCGTGATAGTGCAGAGCGCAGCAGGAGAAGAAGCCCGGGAAGAAAAAGAATTTGAGCAAAGATGTGACCCGGCTATCTTGGAAATGTTGAATAAATTTAAAAAAATAGATACTAGCTTCACTTTGCAAAATTTCCTCAAAGGGGCAAATATTGCCTTTGAGTTTATTACAAGAGATTTTTTTGCCGGTAATGCTAAAGAATTAAAGCCGCTATTGGATGGAAAATTATATAAAAAGATTAGTGACAAAATAAATGCCAGAAAGGACATCAGATATGAATTTACCCTGGTAGCAATAAAATCGACTGATATAGTAGACGCAACTTTACAAAGCAACAAGGCGAGCATAACAGTGAAGTTTATTTCAGAGCAGATTATAACTACCAGAGATGATAAAAATACTATAATAAATGAGAACAGCAATAGGATAGAAACTGTAGAGGACATATACGTATTTGGGCGTAATCTTAAGTCTAGTGATCCCAATTGGTCTATAACATCAATAGATTTGTAAATAAAATTGCTAAGCATCCCAAAATAAGACTAAGATATAGAAGTATTATCAATTATTAATAACCGATTTATCTAGCACCTAAAAGCCAGAGCCTGGTGGCAAGAATAGAAGATATCAAAAGAAAATCATAGAACCTATGTGATTTAATGGGTCATTAGCTGGTTTTTTAAATAAATTATATATACCCAAAAACAGCCCGCTGCCCAAAAATTCATGCATGCCTGGCTCATTTCCAAATCCGAAATATCTCGCCGGACCCAGAGCAGCAGCCTAAGCCCG
>BLZN01000052.1 GCA_014132315.1 Rickettsiales bacterium
TCAGCAATTTTCAATCTATCAGCGTGAACCATGCAGCGACGCATTATGCGCCTGAGCACATATTCTCTGCCCTCGTTGCTGGGCATAACTCCGTCTGCAACAAGAAAAACAGAAGCGCGCAGGTGATCCGCAACTATTTTATGAGATGCGGCATATTTATCCCCTTTGAGCCCGGAAAGAGCCATTGATTTATCCATGATGTCTTTGAATAAATCTGCATCGTAATTATCATGCTTGTTTTGCATCACGGCCGCTATGCGCTCCAGGCCCATACCAGTATCGACACATGGTTTTGGTAAATTATTTAACTCTTGATTCTCAGCTCTGTCATATTGCATGAAAACCAAATTCCAAATTTCAATGAATCTTGCATCGGGATTGTTGCATGATTTTGATAATTCGCCGGTATGTTTTGGGCCGTGATCATAAAAAATTTCTGTACAAGGCCCACAAGGACCAGTGGGGCCCATAGACCAAAAATTATCCTCGGTTTTGATGGGAATTATGCGCTCATCTGCCAGGCCGACGGCTATTTTTTTCCAGAGCTTTGCTGTTTCAAGATCCTGATAATAATAAGTGACATATAGCTTCTCTTTTTGTAGCATGAGCTGCTCAGTGATAAACCTCCAAGCCAGCTCAATGGCCCGTTCCTTGAAGTAATCACCAAAGCTGAAATTGCCCAGCATTTCAAAAAAAGTGTGGTGCCTGGTGGTATATCCTACGTTTTCTAGGTCATTGTGTTTTCCGCCTGCCCTCATGCATTTTTGGCTCGACACAGCACATTTGAATTCTGGTGTTTCCATGCCCAAAAAAATATTTTTGAATTGCACCATGCCTGAGTTCACGAAAATCAGAGTTGGATCAGTTTTTGGCACTAGCGGGGCAGAAGGGATGAGCCTATGACCTTCCTCAACAAAAAATTCAAAGAATAAATCTCTTATTTGATTAGCTGATAGCATAAATTCTCCTTATCTATTGCTCTAATAATACAACAATTTTGCAAGAAACTACATTAATTTATCTGAAGATCTGAACGAAAAGTTAAGGGATATAGTTCTGTTTCGGCAGCTCTTTTGGAGATTCTCTTGTTGATAAATGCAGTGTTTGGCATTTGTAGATAAGCAAAAATACGAATATTATTTTGCAACTGAAAGCTATAAGCAAATTCTGCTTATATCTATAAATTCTAGTTAATCATTAGCTCTGCTTGTAAGCATGGACAGGACAGAAAAATGTCGGTATTTAACCTCTTCATTAATCTAGATAAATCCGAATCCTAATATCAAGAATGTTTTCGTGGCCTGCGCAATAGCAGCAGCGGCTAGGGCTATGCTTTTGCACCTAATTTATCTTAATACTAAGAAACTTCTTTATTGTGATACTGATTGTATCCATACGGATGGGCCTGCAAAACTGGGAGTTTTCTCACTAGGGAATGAACTAGGGCAGCTAAAACCTGAGATAATTGATAAAAAAATGTACTATTTTAATAAAAAAGGATATTCTACAGAAGGAGCTGAAAGGCCAAAAAATAAAGGAAGAATCATTAATCGCGAAAGAGCCATCAGGGCGGCCATGACAGAAGAGGTGGTAGGAAACTAATAGGCTTTATAGAATTGTGGAATCAAATGACCCCGAATACGCTAATTTTAGGGTCGAATATTACAATCGTCAGATTAAAGGCGAAGATTACTACAAGAAAACCCGGCAATTAGAAAAACTGTGCGAACAAGAAATCTACGATCAATTTGATGACCCGAAGTGCTATGAGAATTTATTTACTAAAAAAGAAAAAATAATGTTAAACATACCAATCAATTAGGAGTAAAAATGGAACGTAGAGTACAATACATACCGGATATGACTCACAGGGTAGAAGATATCGTATTGCGAATTGAATCGGTGGGCGGCGTAGAGAGTGTAGTAGTTTATACCAATATTTCTGAAAAATATAATTATGATTTTTCATTGCCGCCTATGGAAACTCATCGTGAAATTTTAGGGCCATGTTCGCCGGAATTGTTAAGAGAAGAATATAAAATTCATAATTCATTAAGGTTTGCTAAAGGTACTAGCAAAGCAACTAGAGAAATGGCAATAGAAGTTCTTAAAAAATAGAACAAAAATACTTGATATCCTAACTATCTCATTTTTATTATATTAATAATATAATCAGGAGATAAAAATGGATTATTCAACCATGAGTTATGCAACAGTAGAGAAAGGAAAAGACGATAAATATCATATTATGTCGCATTACTGCTTGTCGGAGAAGTATGATTATGATTTTTCATTACCCCCCGTAGATGCTACAACTACCGATCTAGGCGTAGTAACAGAGGAACTCTGTAGAAAACTGCCTATTGAATTTAACGGACCTTGCTATGATAGAAAAATGCCACCCGAAGACGGAATGATTTATGTCACTGAAGATCTACCTGATGATATACGTGAACTTATTTTAAAGGGGTATGGATTAGATAAAGAAACCATAAATAGGAGAAGACTAGAAGCAAAACAATTTTATATTGAAGAGTTAAAAGATATTATTATAAATATATATGATTTTAGTGTTCAAACTTCAAAAATAAGACTTGAATTTGAAACATTTCGACTTGCTCTGTCCTCTGTTAATGACTTAACTGATAATGATATCTCTGAAATTTTGGATGATCCCTGTGATTCGCATATTATTGACAGCATGTACGATAATTGGTCTAGAATTACTAAAGATGCGAAAGCTATCGGCGAATCTATTGTAATGGTCCTTAATCTTGTCGAAGAACATAAAAAGAAAAAGTCTCACTATATGAGCGATGCTGCGAAGAAAAATTAACAAAACCTATTAACATCTTAACCATTATCATGTTATTATTATATTAACGATGTAATAATATGAGGATACGCATGGATTACGAAGCATTTTTAATTGAAGTGACAAATATGACATCGGACAAGCTCAAAGCACTCAAAGATAAGGTGGCTCGCGAGCGGGACCACGCGCAAGCAAAGTGGTCTGTGATATACAATTTATTTGAGGCCAGAGAACAAGAGGCTAAACAACAAGAAGAAGAATCATACAACCAAAAAGGAGAATAATCATGTTACATAACAATTTCAACAATCTCGATAACTATCACTTAACCTATTATGATCTCAACAATCTCGATAACTATCACTTAACCTATTACGATGAGTTTATAAGCCTCAATGAGCCGTATTTCGTCAGGACTGACGATACATTCTATTCTTATGGATATCGGTTCGAGGCTGACGATAAGCTTTATGCTTATGCTCATAATGAGCCTTACATGGTCTATATGAACATAACGTTGATCTCTACTGATCCGCATTACTACGCCGCTATTGTAGAGTTCTATCCTCGTTACATCGACTAACCTATAACCCTGTACGTACATACGTACATATACACAAAAAGGAGCTCACCATGAACACACAACCTTCCCCGACTCTCTCCGACATACTCAGAAACCTCGCAGCCGTCGCCGTCATAGCAGCTTCCTGTGTTTCTCAATCTACAATGATACTAAGTCGGTCAGGCACCCCAAACCTATTACGGAGGTGTCCTTCAGCCCAAAAAGGGGCACTCAGGGCTTATCCCTAAAACACATTTAAAGCCCCGTAGGAGCGCATTTTACCCTTACCCTATATGGAGATCCTATATGTTCCTAAATAAACAGCGCTAGACAGGATCATGAACAGTTTATATTTAATTTTAAACTTGAGCACGGTATAAAATGACAAAATCAACCCAATTTAAAAAAGCTTTCGACGAATACATTACTCGCATAAATAAAACCGATGAACACACAAAATACACCAAACACCCAGCCCAAAAATAATATTATTAATAAATATATATATAAACCTGTATCCTACAAAAAAGTTTATCTAAAATATTTGCCGCAAACCTTATAAATGCTGCATTTACTTACATTCCAATGATCCAAAGGACAAAAAATAAAATATTGAGCAACACCCGGGTGCTGAGGCAAAAATCTGAGCAAATCAAGCCATGGCTGTTAATAAATAAAGAATCAGCAAGAGCACAAGAAGCTATACAAAAGCATAAAGAGTAGTATAAATAAATTAAGGCAAGGGGCGAGAAGAATGATGAGAAGTATTTGCTTATTTCCCGCTCTGCAATAGGGCAAAATTTATAGAGAGCTCTATTCTTCTAGGTTACTCATTTCAATAATACTAACATCAGCAGCCATTTTAGGATTATTTCCTATCACCAAAACGACGCCGAAAGGGTAAATTATTGCATTGGGCAATTTGTGCATTTGAGATTATCTCAGATAAGCACCATGTTAATTAGGGAAATTATCAAGTGTACCGACCCAAGATGAATATTTTGTTTGACATTGCAAAATATTATGGTTAATAATTAAATAATAAAATTTTTTAATAGGAACAAAAATGCGTAATCAAAATGATGAGCTTTACAGATCAGGCGTAATATCGAAAAAAACATATAAAGAACAACAGCAAGAAGAGGCAAAGAGGCAGGAACAATGCGGTTCATGTCTCCTGCAGGGTGCAAGAGCCGCTGTCTGTATACCGTGCGCTGACCTTTGTTATAACCCACAAGAAAAAAAACGCGAAAGAAATCTTGCTGCCAGCTTGCAGGCCACTGGATTTTACGGCATAATAACGACTATCCTTGGTGCAACTGCCACAAAATCTACCGCTGCTGTTGCGTTTGGAGCAACAACGACCGCGGTTAGTGGCACTATAGCAACAATTTGGTGTTGTATTGCTAAGCGGCGCGATGGGTGTTCTGCACCTGACTCCGATGCTGCGCAGCAGAATGCATCGCATGCACCTGCTAACCCTGGAGCTTTTATCATCACTACCCAACCAAAGCGAGACAACCCTGAAACAACCTTAGGAGATATAGAACGTGACCCATATGACCTCTCTCACTCCTCTAGGGAGGGAAATTATATATTATAATATTTAGGTCAAGAAAAAAGTAGCAGGCAAATGATTATGTAAAAGTTAGCAAAATTATAGTAGGGGAGAGAATCAACGCTGGAGACACAGGTAATCAGAAAAGCCTCGAGAGAACTCGAGAAGCCGAAAGAAGGGCCGGAATGGATGCCCCTTTCTTTTGAAAGCTTTTTTATAAAACCGGAGCCAGAGACTGGAGCTGCTCCCCTGCGGCATGTAGCAGCTCTCATGCTATCTACCGCAAAACAGCAACAAGAACTAACTCATCATGGATATAAATTTTTAAACAGCAAAAAACCAGCTCTCAAAAGTAACGGGTTGTTGCAAAGCTTTAGCACATCCCCATATATAATAGTACACGCACGAAACTCGTTTTCAGCTATATTTCCTTAATTTATTATATATGAGCACCATCTATGGATGCCCATGACGCTAGGCTTAGAATATCTGAAATAGTAGAATCTATCTGCAAAATTTGTACAGGCATTGGTAGCCCTACCAAAATAGGACCAATTATATAGCCTTTTGTTAGGGAATGTATCAATCTGCATGAGATATTTGCGGAATTCAAATCTGGCATGATCAGGATATTTGCCGGCCCAGTTAGCCTACAGAACGGATAGGTTTTGCTGAGCAAAGCTTGGTCTAATGCAAAATCTGCAGCGATTTCTCCTTCATATTCAAAATCTACTTTTTGTTTATCCAAAATCTCAGTTGCTTCCTGGGCAATTGATTTGCCGCCACATCTCGTGGAGCTGCCAAAACTTGCATAAGACAGAAAGGCAACTCTTGGGTCGCTGCACCCCAGCTGCCTAACTTTTTTGGCTGCTTGGATCGTAATTTTGGCCAACTGCTCTGCAGTTGGTGACTGGTTGATCGCGGTATCTGCTATAAAGACTGTCCGCTCTTTTGTCACTAATATCGTTAAGCCAAAAGGAATTGAGCTGGGCTCTATAATCTGCGTTATGCTATTATATGACGCCAAGTAGCTACGGGTAAGACCAGTGACTAATATATCCCCATCCCCGCATGCCAACATACAGGCAGCAAAAGTATTTCTTTTGTTTTTCACCGCCCTCACGCAATCCCTATGGAGAAATCCCCTGCGCTGCAGCAGCTTATACATATATTCTATGTAGATATCATTTTTGTTGGAAATAGCGGCATTTACTATGCTTATATCCTTCTGTGAGCTATCTATTCCCAAATCTGCAAATTTTTTCTGCACTTTTTTTAGATCACCGACCAATATTCCCTGTCCATAACCTTTATCTCGCCATTGGAGAGCAGCTAATATCGCTTTTTCCTCTTCCCCTTCAGCGAATATTACCCTTTTAGGATTATTTTTTGCTTTTTCATAAATCAGATTGAGCGTATTTGCAGCTGGATTAAGACGTATTTTAAGTTCCTCTACATATGATTCCTTAAATTTTTTACGAGCTATGCCAGATTCACAAGCTGCTTTAGCTACTGCAGGAGGCACGGTATGTATCAGCCTAGGATCAAAAGGAGTAGGGATGATATATTCAGGTCCATACTGCATAGTCTTAAGCGAATAGGCGCTCAGCACTTCATCTGGCACTGCTTCATGCGCCAGGTTGGCAATTGCATGCGCTGCAGCTATTTTCATTTCCTGGTTGATAGATTTTGCTCTGCTATCCAATGCACCACGAAATATATAAGGAAATCCCATGACATTGTTTATCTGGTTGCTGTAATCAGATCTCCCAGTGGCTATAATTGCATCAGGGCATATTTTTCTTGCAATTTCAGGCTTGATTTCCGGGTCTGGATTGGCCATAGCAAAAATTATGGGATTTTTTCGCATTTTCATCAGCATATCGGGCGCAAGGACATCTTTTACCGACAAGCCCAGAAAAACATCCACGTCTTCCAGTGCCTCTGCTAGGTTTCTGGCATTTATGTCAGCAGCATATTTGCGTTTCCACTCATTCATATTCTTTTCTCTGCCTTTGTATACCACCCCCAGATGATCACACAGGATTATATTCTGTGGCAAAACCCCCGCAGAGATAAGCAACTCGCAACAGGCTATTCCCGCAGCTCCTGGTCCATTGATGACAATTCTTATTTTATCTAAGGAACGCCCCGTGATTTCACAAGCATTGATAATGCCTGCCAGCACAATAATTGCTGTACCGTGCTGATCATCATGGAACACCGGAATATCCATCACTTCCTTCAACTTTTTTTCGATGGCGAAACACTCGGGAGACTTGATATCCTCTAAGTTAATGCCACCCCAGCTGTTCCCTAAATATTTTACTGCATTGACAAACTCATCGATATTTTCTGTAGATACCTCAATATCGACCGAGTCGATATCTGCAAAGCGCTTGAACAGTACTGATTTTCCTTCCATAACCGGCTTCGACGCCAGCGGCCCCAAATTTCCCAAGCCCAGCACCGCCGTGCCGTTGGACACTACTGCCACCAGATTTCCTTTAGATGTATACTCATAAACATCATCTGGATTTTTGGCTATTTCAAGACATGGTGCCGCCACTCCGGGAGAATATGCCAAGGACAAATCGCCTTGAGTAAGCAAGGGCTTGGTTGGAGCTAGGCTGATTTTGCCTGGCTTGTTGCCCAGTTTATGGAACTCCAGGGCTTCTTTATATAATGCGGAATCGCTTGTCATTATGAACAAACTCTAAAATACACAATTTATTATTGTATTTTATTGATAAATCTAGGTCAATTTTATTGTTTTCTAAGATGCCTGGCCAGTAGAAAATTTTATGCCTATCCAGGCTCTAAGATTCATTTATTTATATAATATACTGAGCAACAGCTGGCTTTATATATAAATTATATATCGCTAAGTTATCTAAATTTATTTATCAGTATAGAGGGTTATTTTTTGTGGAACTAGGTCTAGCTTCCACTTGATAATATAAAATTTTTCAGATTAGTTTTTGGATTTTCTATAGATTCACTATCAGAACTTTTGATTTATCATATAAACTGGTTAATTCTACTAAAAACGACACCTCCAACAAGTTATATTAATATTTTAAGGTACCAAGACAAGCTCTGCAAGGCCAAAAAGTCACTGCAGCCTGTGTTGGGCATACGCTTGTCCAGATTCTTTGTCAGCTTCACTGATGAAGATAAGAAGGTGATCTTTGCAAAAGCGCTTGCTCGGATCTGGCTTGATCCAATCTTTCTTGAGGTACCGTGGTTACAGCTTCAAAGATACAGAGCTTAAGCTGTTTTATTTCATACCTCTCAAGGAATTCTTGCTCTATAGCATCACATTCCTCATTTTGTTCGATCAATCCTTTAATTGCTGATCGCTGCAGAGTTGACAGTGGATTATTATGTACAATTTGTGCAATCTTATCTAATTCTAGATTTTCTGCTAAAACAAGACAAGAATCAATATCATTACTTATCTCATGAAATTTAAATTTTACTAATAAATAGCAATATACCCAGATTTTCTGCTTATAGCTTTTTAATAACGGATCATTTGGTGTCTTGGCAGACTCAGATATTTTATGCGTATGGCAAAATACTAAATAATTAGCTAAAATTTTTCTCTCTCTTTGGATCTTTTGCTCTATTAAACACTGTTGTACAAATTCCTGTATTAGCGAATAATTGCCATTCGAAATCTCCTTCAATATTGAGCCCGGCGGGTATGGTGGCACTGAACTGTGTCCATAAACTATTATTCGCAGTACTTCAGCAATCCTAATCTGCATGTCCTCCATTGCAAATTTATTATCCGCTTCAGAACTATCTAGACTATGATTTCTTAATAAGCTACCAAGAGTTTTGCTCGCACTAATAAGGAAAAATTTGTTATATGAAGTTTGTAGCTCTCCTGTCATTCTATTTAACTTATTAATAATAGTCTGGACTTGATATTTTGTATAAACCATGAATAGATCTTTATTTTAATATTTAAGATATCTATTAAGTATAATAGAATGATATTACTTACAAATTACAAGATACTTTTTAATAAAATTAGTCAAACATTACTGGCCTGCGAACTAGCCAACTCACTCTGCATTTTATGTTCATATGCAGCTCTGACAAAATCAACAAATAAAGGGTGAGGGGAGAAGGGTCTTGATTTAAGCTCAGGATGGAACTGTATCCCGATAAACCAACTGTGATTTTGCAGCTCAAAAGCTTCTGGCAGGTCGCCTTGCGTGGACATACCGCTGAAAAGCACTCCACCGCTTTCCAGGATTTTTTTGTATTTAGTGTTTATTTCATAACGATGACGATGGCGCTCGCTGACGATGGCGCTATTATAAATTTTAGCTATTTTAGAATTTTCTGATAGAATGCAGCCATATGCACCAATTCTCATTGTGCCACCCAGATCACTATCTTTTTCTCTAATCTCCCTTTTGTCATCTTTAATCCATTCACACATGCGTCCAACTATTGGATTTTTGCATTCCCCAAACTCAGTCGAACCAGCATCCTCCAAATGCAGCACATTACGCGCTATTTCTATTAGCGCCAGCTGCATCCCCATACATATACCCAAAAAAGGTATGTTGCGCTCCCTGGCATATCTTATAGCCCTGATTTTTTCCTCCATGCCATTTTCTCCGAAGCCTCCTGGCACTAGTATTCCATCTATTTCTCCCATGCATTTCCCTATATCTGCGCCTTCGATCTTGAGTGCATCTATCCATTTTATATGCACCTTGGTTTTGTTGGCGATTCCTCCGTGGCTTAGCGCCTCAACCACCGATTTATACGCATCAGTCAACTGAGTATATTTTCCCACCAAACCTATTGTGATGTGCTTGTTTGCATTCTGGATGGAATCTAATATTTTATGCCAATGGCCCAGATCCGGTGAGTTTTTAGTGGGAAGATCAAAATACCGCAGGAGATAAGCATCCAGGCCAAATTTATTGTATATTATCGGCATCTCATAAATATTTTGTATATCCGGCGCAGGTATAACCGCCTCCTCTTTGATATTGCAGAATCTAGCTATTTTTCTCCTATGATTTAGACTAATAACTTTTTCAGATCTACATAACAAAATATTCGGCTGAATGCCAATTGAGCGCAGCTCCTTAACCGAATGCTGAGTTGGCTTGGTTTTGAGCTCCTGAGCCGCAGCTATATATGGCACCAGGGTCAAGTGAATATATATAGTATGAGAAGAGCCCAATTCATAGCCAATCTGCCTGATGGCCTCAAAAAAAGGCAATCCCTCTATGTCACCCACAGTACCGCCGATCTCACAGATGATGAAATCTATATCTTCATCATTGCTCATTATAAATTTTTTGATCAGCTCCGTAACGTGAGGGATAACCTGCACGGTAACACCGAGATAGTCTCCCTTGCGCTCTTTCTGTATTAAGTCTGCATATATGCGCCCTGCAGTTATATTATCGCCACGGCGGGCATTTAGCCCGGTGAATCTTTCGTAATGCCCCAGATCTAAGTCTGTTTCTGCGCCATCGTCAGTGACAAAAACCTCCCCATGCTGTATGGGGCTCATCGTGCCAGGATCAACATTGAGATATGGATCTAACTTCTTTAACCTCACTGAAAAACCCCTTGCTTGCAGGATAGCTGCCAGGCTCGCACTTGCCAGACCCTTTCCTAGCGAAGACACCACCCCGCCCGTTATAAAAATAAGACGTGTCATTATTTGTATAGTTTTTTTATTATGATAACATTTTACATAATAGGCACAAAAAGTCATTATTTTTTTAGGCAAATATGTTACTCAAAGATAAACAGGCACAGGCTTCTCTTTGGTTTGAGAGGCTGCGAGATGATATATGCGGGGAGTTTATTAAAATTGAAAATGAATGCAAAAATAGCAATGCTCCCGCGGGCAATTTTGCCCTAAAGTCCTGGCAAAGACCCGGCGGAGGCGGGGGGCAGATGAGCCTGATGCACGGCCGCGTTTTTGAAAAGGTGGGGGTTAATATCTCTGTGGTCCATGGTGAATTTACTGGCAAATTTGCCAAGGAAATTCCCGGCACTGAAAAAAACAGAGATTTTTGGGCTGCGGGAATCTCGCTGGTGGCGCATATGCAATCTCCTTTCGTACCTGCAGTGCACATGAACACTCGTTTTATCTGCACCGGCAAGAGCTGGTTCGGCGGCGGTACTGACCTTACGCCTATCTATCCAACCCAGGATGATAGCAAGCTTTTTCATAATTCCCTCAGGGCAATGTGCGACCGGCATAACTCCGATTATTATTCTAAGTTCAAACAAAAATGCGATGAGTATTTTTACCTGCCGCACCGCGCAGAGCCTAGGGGAATAGGCGGCATATTTTATGATTATCTGGATACGGGCAGTTGGCAGGCAGATTTTGCGTTTACGCAGGATGTGGGCAGAATATTTCTAAGAACATATCCACAGATAGTTAGAAACAACATGCATAAAAAATGGAATGCAGAGCAGCGCGAGTTCCAGCTCAAAAAACGCAGCAGATATGTGGAATTTAACCTGCTATATGATCGTGGTACAAGGTTCGGCATTATGACCGGTGGCAATCCAGATGCCATCCTGATGTCTCTGCCTCCGCTGGTGAGATGGTAGCTATCAGTTTGTAATTATTCTTCTATAATTTTCGGCGCTATAAAATATTCATGTTCAGTTTTTGCTGCATTAGCCAGTAGATCTTGTATTGTATTAATTTGTTTTATTTTATCCTTACGCAGCTTACCCAGATAAAGCTTATGGAAAATTACAGCAGTAGGCGGAACATCATCTGTATTAACCTGATTCAATTTTGCCGCCCATTCTAATATCTTGGTTATATCTTCAGCGAGATATTTAAGCTCCACCTCTTGCAACTCTATCTGGGCCAGCTTAGCTAGCTTTAACAACCTGCCTTTGTCCATTGAGAATTTTTATATATACTGCTGACAATAAAAACTAACTAATCGTCGGTTTATTTGCAAGCAGTATATATTAGTTTTTTTAATATTATAGCCTAGCTCCACTTCCTTTATCATCAGGCTTCTTCTCTTCTGATGACGGTTGCAAAGGCTCAGCTGTGGACTCTTCAATCACGGGGGCGCTTACTCTTATTTCGTCACCCCTTTCTAGGTCTAGTTTTTTTATTCTAGGTAAGATGGATTCAGAGATAAAGAATAACGTTGTGACTGCATTTAATAAATCTTTCGCTTCTGGGTCTGGGCCACTTCCTTTATCATCAGGTTTCTTCTCTTGTGATAACTTAGCTATGGCTTTTCCAAAAAAGCCTTCAAACAGTTCTTCAATTATAATCGAGCCTGTCAAGAGCATATTTTGCTCCTTCTCCTCATCGTCTTCTAATGCCTCTTGGATTTCCTTCTCTGATTCTTTTATTTGGTCTGTGAGCTGACTACACTTATGAAGTAAGTTTACGGTTGCTTCTGTTATATTTTTCGGTTCTCCGAAGATTGAGCCTTTTAAGCCTTTAACATCACAGCAGCAGCGATACCATTCTGTATACGCATTTTGCAATGCTTCTACTGCTAGTTTTCTAATTGTTTCATTACCGTTTTGAGACACTCTTTTAAGTCGTTTCAGAAATTTAACCAAATCTTCTGTAGGTTTAGATATTTCTTCTAACTTTTGTAACAATTTTTCTGTTTGTTGCGAAATAGTTTTGGCTTCATTATCAAAAGATGTTATGAATTCTTGTATAACATCAAATTCTTGTTTATTATATTCTTTATCTGCTATCGATGAAACTTTTTGTTCTAAAGATTCTATTAACTCATATTTATTGAGTTCAGTAAAAATCGAAAGATGCCCTTTTAACAATGTTCTGGGTAGACTTCGAATTATTGCAACTCCTGGTCTTTTTGTGAAAGCATAAAGACTATCTTCATTTATTTTATTGTTTTCTTCTGCAATATATACATTTATTTCATCAACTTTTTTTTCAATTTCTCCATGTATTTCATGAACTTTTTTTTCAAGATCTCCATGTATTTCATCAACTTGTTCTATAAGATCTTTGTTAGTGCTTAGAATTTTTTCATGTAATTTAGCAATAATATTAATAAGCACTGTTGCTTTTATGACAAAATCTTGGACTTGTTCTTTTGTAATACGCATATTTTTCTCTTTAAATTAATCTCTTAACTTATATTAAATAATATATTATATATTAAGTCAATAATTTTTATAATAATTTTAGCGTCATCTAATTTTCTGATATCAACCAGAGACATGAAAAAAGGATCAACACCGGCCCCAGTGGAGCTTTATTATACATCTGGCTGTAAGGAAATAAGTGGCTTAGTTAACAAATTATGAATTTACTAAATAATATTACTAATATTATAAGAATCTACTATAATTAGGTAACATTAACAATAGAGAATAAATGATGACTAAATATGTAAGTAAAGTAATTGAAGATCAAACTGAACAAGAGTTAAAAGAAGCTATAAAAAAGCACAGAAAGGATCTTGAAGAAGATCCAGGTAATACATTTGCAAAAGATACCTTAATAGTTCTCAATAGATTGGTAAATACTTGGCAAAATGACCAATCAAGCACTGAATTTAAAGTTGATTTCATTAAAGACAAGATCCAACTTATCGAGTTAAGTACTAACAGTAGAAATAATTTCACAGACGAAGAAAATGCTGCTCTTCTAAATACCCCAGAAGAGCTAAGGAATAACACGTTGAGTCTCCCAGAACAGGCAAGGCTTGAGATTAGAAATACCGCAAAATACATAAGAGATGAAAACATGCTAGAAAAATTAGAAAGTGATCAAAAAGCTGCTGATGAATTTTTGGCAAAAGAACAAAAAAGATCAAGGTAAACAAAAACAAATCAAGGCATTATTATATATATTTGCAGAACCAAGTATTGAAGAATGTAAATTTATAAGAGATAATTCATCTAAATTTATATATCTCAATATATGCAAAATCTAGCACTAAACAGCAAGTCATGGGTCTTTCGCGAGGCACTTGGCTTACTCAAACAAGTACACCAAAAAATTGCGGGTAGCAAAACCATTATTTTTGCCACCGGTTATGGCCCCTCCGGCTTGCCTCATATCGGCACTTTCG
>BLZN01000053.1 GCA_014132315.1 Rickettsiales bacterium
GTGTTTCCATAACGTCAAATTCTGCTTTTTGTCGCCATCTGACAAAGTCATAGTAGTGCGATTGCGTAGGATTTTTTTTGCCAATGTTGTCGACTATTTGGGCGCTGTAGACAAAAAGCGAGTGTGTTTTGTTGCAGTTAAATTGGTCAAGGTTAGACATCCCATCTGAAGGAGTTGCGCAAGTTCTCTTGATTTGCCCGACTGAGTTAATCGCTCCGATGCCGTCTTTGCCGTGGCTTACAAGTGCATAAGCAACAGGATTTTTGGCATTTGCGGGATTGATTTGATGATTATTTTTGTCGTTGATTTTGATCACGCCCGTGGTCAGAGCAGTGGTGTAACCTGCGAATCTGCTTGTGTTGTCTGTTAATTCCTTAATAACTGCATAGGTTATCCTGTTGCCCCAGGCATCATACATATATTCGTCTTGCAGTCCCAAAGTTCTGGTGGGCACAACCCCGATCCGCACTTTGTCTGTAGCATTGCCGCTGCTGCTGCTGCCATCTACCTCAGTCCACTCGTCGTTGCTCGAATGGGACGTCGCATATTCCACGGCGACCCCGAAATCCGCTGTGTTCTCGCGCGCGTTCATCTTGGCCGGGCCGGGCAGCCGGCCTTTTATTTTGTAATAGGTCTTCAGCATTTCCTCGATCCTGTCCAGCCTTGCTTTTGTCAGCTTCACTTTGCTCCTTTCTTGGCTGACGCTGAGCATGCTTATTGCTCCGCCGCTAATTATCGCGATTATCGTCAGCGCTATTGCTAGCTCAAGCAGAAAAAATGCTTTCCTACTTCTGTACATTGGCCCGATAATAA
>BLZN01000054.1 GCA_014132315.1 Rickettsiales bacterium
AAATAATATCATATATCCTCACTATTTTTTTTAGGCGCATTATCTTTCGCGGACATATTTCGGGTTTCGCTAGGAATTTTAATTATCATTCCCTCTAAGGATTTGGTAATGGATACCTGGCATCCCAGGCGAGACGTTTGCTCCAAGCCAAAAGCCAAGTCCAGCATGTCCTCCTCCTCCTCGGTTGCAGGCGGCAGTTTGCTGTAGTGCTTCTCGCTCAGAATAACGTGACAAGTTGAGCAGGCCAGCGAGCCTTCGCATGCCCCTTCCAGATCTATCTCCAATCTTCTTGCGAGCTGTAGCACAGTCTCGTTTTCTTGCGCATATACCTCTCTTTTCTTGCCATCTTTTTCTATGATTATAATTTTTATAGTGTTATTTGTCATATTTTTTTATGTATTGTAGCTGGATTCCAATATTGATTTTATTTCTTGTAGGTCACAAATATGATTTACATGAATTGATTGCTCAACGCCAGTATTTTCCTCTTTAGCGGTTACTTTTAGCAGTCCATCCGGATTGATTGAATAGGTGACCAACACCTTTGCTTTGCCTGCCGGCATTGGCGGGATGCCCTTGAGCTCGAATTTGGCCAAAGACCTATTTTTACTCACGAACTCTGATTCGCCCTGGCATATGTGCATCATAATGCCGGTTTGTTCATCTTTTTGGGTGGTGAATATCTGTGATTTGGAGGTGGGGATTGGCGTATTGCGGTGGATTATTATCTCGCACAGCCCGTTTATGGTTTCTATGCCAAGAGATAAGGGAGTGACATCTAAAAGCAGGTTGTCAGAGCCATGCATCAGGGAATATGCCTGTTCTGCTGCGCCTATTGCTACTACTTCTTCTGGGTTTAAATGGTCAAATATTCTGCAGTTTCTGCTGTCAAAATTTTTGGCTATTTGTGCTCTGACCATGGGAGTTTTGGTGGCACCTCCAACTAAAATAATGCCATTTATGTCGTGAGCTTGGACCTTGGCATCTTTTATGGCTTTGTTTGTTATGTTGAGAGTCTTATCGATATATGGCGCTATTAATTTTTCGAAATGGCTGCGCGTGAGACTGCTGTCATATATTTTATGGCCAATTTTGGCGCAAAGCGTGACCTCTTCCCGTCTAGTCAGTGCTTCCCTTGTCTTCCTTGCCTGTCGCAGCAGCTCCTGCATTTCTTTGTTGCTCGCTGTTTGTTTGTGGTATGTGAGAAAATCCTGCGCTATTTCATAGTCAAAATTATCTCCTCCTAAGGTAGTGTCCCCGCCAGTTGCAAGCACCTGAAAAATGCCTTGATGGATGCTTAATATCGACACATCAAAGGTGCCACCGCCCAGATCATACACCAGATATATACCTTCATTTATTTTAATTTTATTAATCCCATAAGCTAGTGCAGCCGCAGTTGGCTCATTCAGCAGACGCAAAACCTCCAAGCCAGCGATTTTGGCCGCTTCTTTGGTGGCCAGACGTGCAGCTTCATCAAAATATGCCGGTACAGTCACCACTGCTTTTGAAGCTTTGGTCTGCAGATAATGTTCTGCTCTTTCCTTGAGTTTTTTAAGTATTGCTGCAGATAGCTCAATCGGGGTGAATTCCTGGCTATTTATTTTTATTTTTAGCGGATTTTGTGGATTTTGCGATATCTCAAATGGAAAACTAATATCTTTTGCTTCCTTTATATCTTTTCCCATTAATTTTTTAAAAGAAAACACAAAATTTGTTTTTTTTTCTGCAATCAAGCTACCTTTGCTGCAAGAAACCGCTGATGGCAGTATTTTATTACCATTTTGATCTGGTAATATTTGCGTTTTGCCGCGTATTTTAGCGGCAACTAGGGAATTAGTGGTACCTAGGTCTATCCCTATGGCGCAGCTGGGTTCTTGAATTTCTATGAGCCGCATAGTTTTTGCTCAAGTGCTTGCTCAAGTCTATATATATGTTTCAGTTCGGCAGCTGCTAGACTAGCGTGCGCTAGGTCATTTTTCATAAAACAGTCGCTTATTTTTCTGATGCATTTCTGCTTATCTTGCTTTACTTTTGTTATCTCATCCTTGATTTTATTTTCATTTTCCATGCTAGAAATTTTTTCATGCCCCTCCATAAATTCCACTAGCATTTCCTGAGGTAGTTTTAAAGTATTGATGTCGATGTTGCTTAACATCAATAGACACTCTGCTTTTTTTAGTGGACATCTCAGGGCCTCATATGCCTTGTTGATCAGGGCAGATTTTTCCATGTATTTATCTTTTTCTGCCTGGTGCTTGTCTGGGTGATAAAGTCTCTGCATTGCCCAATAAGCATTATCTAGCTGATCAGGCTCTATATTGAAGGTTACTGGCAGGCTGAGTATTAAAAAATAATTTTTCATACATTAAAACTTTTACCACAACCACATGTATTTTTTTGGCGAGGATTACGAAATGTGAAGCCAGAGGCAAATTTATCTTTAACATAGTCTATTTCTGTGCCTATGAGATAAATTATAGCCTTTGGGCTAATTAATATCTTAATATCTCCTAGCTTTTTGACAACTGAGCTCTGTTTTTTATTCTTTGCCTCTAGTCTATTTCTTGCCTGATAGCTGTCCGAATCTTCGCTCTCTTCCATGTTCTCATTATCTTCATTGTCGCTTTCTGATTCTTCGTCATCCGTCTCGCTATTTGGCTTTTTGTTGGTTGTTTTCATTTCGGTATTTTTATTATATTTAAATGTCTTATTTTCAGCAAATTTATAGACTATGATTTCATCCGCACAATCAGCCTCGTCTGCATATTCCATTTTATATTCGAAGCCTGCGCACCCGCCAGCACTCACTCCTATTCTTATTCCAAAGGCAGGCTTGTTGCGCATCTCCATCAGATGCATAATCCGCATCGCTGCACGTTCCGTAATATTAATCACTGATTTGGTGCTTGTGCTCATGGTGCTCATGACTTCTGGGGTTTGTTATTATGCGGATTCTGCATCACTATTCCCATTCTCTTCGTTTGTTTGCTTGGACTCATAATCTGCCAATGCCGCTTTGATTGCCTCTTCTGCCAGCATTGAGCAATGCATCTTGATTGGCGGCAAGCACAGCTCTTTTGCAATGTCTTTATTTGTAATTCCTTTAGCATCATTTACATCTCTGCCTTTGACTTTTTCTGTGGCTAGCGAGCTGGAGGCAATAGCAGAGCCGCACCCGAATGTCTTGAATTTGGCGTCCACTATCTTGCCATCCTCGACTTTGATTTGTAGCTTCATTACGTCGCCGCATGCTGGGGCCCCAACCAGACCAGTGCCAACATTTTTTTCAGATTTATCGAGAGATCCGACATTGCGCGGGTTTTCATAGTGATCAATAACGTCGCTGCTATACTTGCCATATCTTTGGTTGATAGTTTGTTGATTGCTGCTCATATATCCCTCCTCTTATTAGTATTAATGTATATTAATGTTTAGTGTTCTGCCCATTCTATCGAGTTAATGTCTATTCCTTCCTGTGCCATATCCCATAATGGGCTCATCTTTTTTAATTTTGTAACACTTGCTTTGATTAAATCTATAGCTATTCTTATTTCTGATTCTTTGGTGAATCTTCCTATGCCAAATCTGATTGAGGTATGTGCCAGATCTTCGGTCACACCAATAGCTTTGAGCACATATGAGGGCTCAAGCGAAGCAGATGTGCAGGCAGATCCTGAGCTAACCGCAAGATTTTTTAGGGCCATTAACATGGATTCGCCCTCGATATAAGCAAAGCTAAGATTGATATTGCCGTGTATCCGCTGCTCTTTGTCTCCATTTAGATATATATCAGAGATGTTTTTGAATAATTCATCCATGAAGAGGCTGTGCAGCCTAGTTATGTGTGACCTATCTTTTTCCATTTCTGCTTGCGCAATTTCTGCTGCCTTTCCCAGACCAACAACGAATGGTACAGGCAAAGTTCCAGAGCGCATGCCCCTTTCTTGTCCACCACCGCTGATTATTGGCGATAGGCGGACTCTTGGTTTTCTCCTGACATACAGCGCCCCAATGCCTTTAGGGCCATAGATTTTGTGTCCTGAGATGCTCATTAGATCGATGTTCATTTCCTCGACATCAATCGGGATTTTGCCAAATGCCTGCGCTGCATCAGTGTGGAAGAATATCCCATGTTTGCGGCATATTGCGCCAATCTGCTTGATTGGCTGAATCACCCCAATTTCGTTGTTTGCCATCATCACAGACACCAAAGCAGTATTTTTTTTGATCGCACCCTCTAGTTGATCCAGGTCAATTATGCCGTTTTTTTGCACTGGGAGATAGGTAATATCAAAATTATTTTGCTCCAGCTGTCCGCATGATTCAAGCACGCATTTGTGCTCTGTTGCGACTGTTATGATATGATTTTTCTTATCCTTATAGAAATTCGCTGCGCCCTTGATTGCCAGATTATTGGATTCAGTTGCCCCTGAGGTGAAAATTATTTCTTTGGGGCTGGCGTTTATCAAGCTTGCAACCTGTTCTCTAGACTCCTCAGTTGCCGCTTCTGCTTCCCAGCCGAATGTATGACTTGAGGAATGCGCATTGCCAAATTTTTCAGTGAAATATGGCATCATTGCATCCAGTACCCTTGGATCCATCGGGGTGGTTGCCTGATAATCCATATATATTAATTGATTATTGGTCATTTTGTACCTTCAATGCCTCATAATTAGTTTAATTTAATCTGTTCCCCAGCTTGCTTGATCTACTATATAGATCCTTCCAGGTGTCTAAAAACAGATCTATTTCTTCCTCTGTATTATTCCAGCCCAGGCTAATTCTGATGGCACACTCAGCGATGCTTTTCTCTATTTTCATAGCACTTAAAACATGTGATATGCCATCTTGTGCAGAAGAGCAGGCAGATTTTGCGCTTACACAGATTTTGCGCAAACCCAGTGATATTATTTGTGTTGTGCTCAGGATTTGGGGTGTGGCTATATAGCTAGTATTGGGCAATCTTGGTGCATCTTGGCCAAAAATTTCGGCCTCTGGTGCAATTTTTTTTATATGATTTTCTATTCTGTCTCGTATTGATTTTGTCTCTTGCATAGATCCTATGGTGCTAGATATTTGCTCTGCAGCCCTAGACATGCCCGCAATGGCAGGTATATTCTCTGTCCCTGGCCTTAGTCCTCGTTCTTGTCCACCACCGAACATTATTGGTTTAAGCTGAACTTTATTTTTAAATATGATGGCTGCAGCGCCTAGTGGGCCCCCAAATTTATGCGAAGATATTGTCATTAAGTCTACCCCCAGATCCTGCATATCAACCGGAATTTTCCCACAGGCCTGTATTGCGTCTGTGTGCACTATGCAGCCATATTCATGCACTGTTCTGGCTACTTCTTTAATCGGCTGAATAACCCCCG
>BLZN01000055.1 GCA_014132315.1 Rickettsiales bacterium
CAATAAATTCCCTAAATGCCTTGCATCCATTCTGGATTTTATAATTTTTAAAGCTATTATCAATTGCCAAGATCATTTGTCTGCACTGCAGCAAAATATAATGATCCATATAGCTGCTATCTTGCTCATCTAAGACATCAATGCTGCATAGAGCCGCCCTAATCTGGTGAACATCTGCATAGCTAGCAAAGAAATTATAGGCATTCCAGATTGGATTGATAACTAAGCGCAGTATATCCTTCACCATGGTGCATTCTTTGTCGATTAACAGATCGCCTCCCTGCATAACAGGGCTTGAGAGCATAAGAAAACGCAAGGCATCTGCACCATGTTTCTCCATCACTTCCAGAGGGTCGATATAATTATTCAGCCTTTTGGACAGTTTATGGCCACTCTCATCTAAAATTACCCCATGACAAATGCAATTTTTGAAGGGGATTCGGTCAAACAAAGCAACCGAAAGCACGAAAAGCGTATAAAACCAGCCGCGTGTCTGCGCAACATATTCAACGATGAAATCTGCCGGCAGACGCTTGGGGGGATATAAGAGAGGTTTGAAGGCCTTGAGAGGCTTAAATTCACCTTCATGAC
>BLZN01000056.1 GCA_014132315.1 Rickettsiales bacterium
TACTCCACCTGTGACATTACCATCTAGATCATGATATTCACCAAAGAGATAAACAGGATGGGCTGAGCCCATTGTAAAATGAAACGATGTCGTTTTAACAAGATTGAGCAATGCAGCCCACTGGTCGTTGCCAAGATTCAACACTTCAGCACCAGTATCTTTATCGTATAGTTTAAGATCATTTGTATAATAATCTATAAAAATAAGATCATCATCTGTAAAATCTAAACGATGATACTCGCTTACAAATCCCTCGACATATACAGATATATCTTGGTCGGTATTATTGTCGTGTATTATGCC
>BLZN01000057.1 GCA_014132315.1 Rickettsiales bacterium
CCTAAGATATGCATACTTACATATAATATCAGGAGTGCTGCTGCTTTGCGGAATCATCATCCAGGCAAGCAACACCGGCACGATGGAATTCACAGCAATGGGGCTAGGGAGCTACGTGCAACTCAACCTAGCGCAAGCACTGATACTTACTGCAATACTTATCAACTGCGCAGCACCGCCATTCTCAGCCTGGATAGCAGACAGCTATCCAGTAGCATCAATATATACCATAGGTTTTCTGTCATCCTTCACCACAAAATTTTCCCTGTTTGCCCTGCTCAATCTTTTTCTCGGATTTCAACCCTTGCTTTACGTGGGCGGGGCAATGGTGGTCTATGGCATTATAATGTCGCTGAATTCCAACAATATCCAGAAGATCCTGTGCTACAACATAGTAAATCAATTGGGCATGCTGATAGCTGCTATCAGCGAAGAGGAAGCGCTAGCCGGCATAGCAATCAGTGCATGTTGCGGGATAATTTATCAATCTTTGTTTTTCATGGCCACAGGATCAGTAATTCGCTTGACCGGGAAAGACAGACTAATCAGCCATGCTGGTGCAACAAGCCTCAATGTAGCAAAAATATGCATGATCATCGCTGGGATCTCCATGGCAGCCCTTCCGTTCACCATAGGATTTATTGGCAAGGCTATCATGGTAGATAATATACATGAAAATAACATATTATATATGTTGCTGCTTACATCCAATGTTGGGGCAACTCTGTGCAGCGGCATAAGGCTGCCCTATTTTCTTTTTTCTCAAGCAGACCATAGCGCTAAAACCAAAGAAAAATTACCACCCAATATGCAGCTCACTATGCTGCTTGGAGCAAGCCTCTGCATGTTGATTGGGTTATATCCAGAGGTCTTGTATGAGCTAATACCTCACAAAATGCATTACAAGATCTATAGTGCTGATCGCATTATAACGCAGCTCCAGCTGATATTATCCACAGCAGCTGCATTTTTGATATTTCAAAACATTCTAAAGCCTAAAGATCAATATCTACCCGACCTCGACTGGATTTATAGAGTGCCTGGAAAACGCATAATATTATTAGCAAATCTGTTTGTAAAATATTTAGGCATCACCGTACAGGCAGCATTAAGCAATCTGCATACAAAAATAACCGGGTGCATAAAAGGCAAAGAGCTGGAGAAATTTATTATCAAAAATGCAGCAGGCAGTACAAGTATCACCTTGGCTTTGGCTACTGCTATAATAGGGA
>BLZN01000058.1 GCA_014132315.1 Rickettsiales bacterium
TGGATAAGATTATATTGGCGATAGGCGTGATAGGCAATATTGAAAATCTGGGGCTAGTTAAGGTAATTTTTGATAGGGATACGGGAGAGCTGCTGGGTGCGCACATCATCGGCGCTGATGCATCAGAGCTCATACAGGGATATGTAATCGGCAAAAGATTGGAGATAACTGACCAGGATTTTAGACATATCATCTTTCCTCACCCAACCTTATCCGAGATGCTACATGAAGCGTTTTATTTTTGCCTTCTTTGGATTTTATAGAAACTTTGTCCCTGGCAGCCAGCCTGGCGTGACCATAATAAACACTGATTTTGTTTTTTTGCATCAGTCCTTCTATGCCGTGGGA
>BLZN01000059.1 GCA_014132315.1 Rickettsiales bacterium
ATATAGAAAGTTAGCTTTGCTCACAAGATTTATTTGGGGTCTAGGCAATGATAAAAGAAACAGAAAAAAATTTGCCTAGCTGGGATCTTTCCGATCTTTATGAGGCAAAGGAAGACCCCAAGATCAGCACTGATCTTGGCCTACTAAGAGAAAAGGCTGGGCTTTTTGCGCAAAATTATAAAGACCAAATTAAGCATATTAGCCCTGATGATCTGGCTGCGGCTATCGCAGAATATGAAAATACCCACGAGCTAGGCGAGCAACTAAGCAGCTATGCCTATCTGGTTTATTCAACAAATATTAAGGAAGGGCAGAGTTTTTACAGTTATATATCTGAAAAAGTTAATGATATAATGACTGCACTTATATTCTTTGAGCTTGAACTGAACGCCCTGCAGGATGATAAGCTGCAAGCGATGCTGGTCAGCTCCGATAAATTGCATTATTATAAGCCCTGGCTGGACAAAATTCGAATGTGGCGTAAATATCAATTTTCTAGGGAAGTAGAGGAGGTATTTTTCATTAAAAAAGTTACCAGTAGGGACGCATGGATTAATCTTTTTGATGAATCAATTACTAATTTACGTTTTCCCTGGCAAGGTGAAAGTTTAAATATTAGCAAAATTACCGATTTATTTTCCTCAAAAAACCCAGAGCACAGAAAGGAAGCTGCTCTGAGCCTGGGAAAGACACTGAAAGAAAACATTGGTGTGTTTGTTGCGGTGATCAATGCCACTGCCAAAGACAGGGGAATAGATGACAAATTTAGAGGCTTCAAGACACCTATTTCTCATCGCAACTTGTGCAATTTTGTTGAAGATGATGTGGTGAGCACGCTTATTGATACAGTCAAGGCCAATTACGGTAATCTATCTCAGCGCTATTATAAGCTCAAAAGCAAAGCTTTCGGCAAGGCAAAGCTCAATTACTGGGACAGAAACGCCCCTTGGCCAGGAGATGAGGAACGCTATATACCCTGGCATGAGGCAAAAGAGATAGTCTTGAGCGCCTATAGTGGTTTTTCTGAGGAGATGGCAGGGATTGCCAAGACGGCTTTTGAGGAGAACTGGATAGATGCCAAAATCTCTGATAATAAAGTTTCAGGCGCTTTTTCTCATCCGACCGTGCCATCCAAGCATCCTTATGTGCTACTTAACTATAGCGGAAAAATGCGTGATGTTCTAACGCTTGCTCATGAGCTGGGTCATGCGATACATCAGGTGTTTGCAAACAAAAAAGGGGTGATTTTCTCTCAGCAACCTCTGACTTTTGCAGAAACTGCCTCTATTTTTGGTGAGCAGCTCACTTTCCGCTATTTATTAGGCAAAATGCAAGACAAAAAGCAGCGAAACTTGCTCATAGCATCCAAAATAGAAGACATGCTGAATACTTCGGTCAGGCAGATTGCAATCTGCGATTTCGAGAGGCAAGTGCATGAGGCAAGAAAGAAAAATATGCTTGATGCCGAGGAGATCGGTGAGATATGGCTGGCAGCGCAGTCTGAGAGCTTGGGGCAGGCGGTTAATTTATTCGGAGATTATAGATATTTTTGGGCATATATACCCCATATTGTACATTCGCCTTTTTACGTCTATGCTTATGCCTTTGGAGAGTGTTTGGTTAATTCATTATACGAAGTCTATATGAATGATTCTGCAGATTTTGCTGCTAGGTATATTAATTTATTAGGAAATAGCGGTGTAATGCTTCATCGGGAGCTTTTGTCTTGTTTTGAGCTCAGCGCATATGAAAAAAGCTTTTGGCAAAAAGGCCTAAATATGATTGATCGCTTGATTGATGAAATTGAGTAAGTAAATAGATAGATGGCTTTGCATTCTAGTTTTGAGTATATATCGCTAATTAGACTCTACTATGTATATCTATCATAT
>BLZN01000060.1 GCA_014132315.1 Rickettsiales bacterium
AAATATGGGGTCATGATATATTCATCGTGCAATCTACCTGTTTTCCTACGAATGATAATTTGGTTGAGCTGCTGCTGATTCTGGACGCAGCAAAACGAGCTGGGGCAGGAACAATCACCCTAGTGATGCCTTATTTCGGCTACGGGCGTCAGGATAGAAGAATGGGAAAAAGAGCGCCAATCAGTGCTAGGTTAGTGGCAAAGATGATAGGTGCTACCGGGGCAGATCGGGTGATGACAATTGAGCTGCATTCCGGGCAGATTGAGGGTTTTTTTGATGTTCCGACCGAGGATTTATCGGTAATAGATTTATTCATCCAGGATATCAAAAAGAGATGCAGCGATATCAGCAATGCCGAGCTAGCAATCGTCGCCCCAGATGCAGGAAGAATAAGCATAACAAAGAAAATTGCCGATTTACTACAGGCAGAGATGGCGGTGGCTAGCAAAATCAGGGCGCGTGCCAATGAATCAACCGTGATTAACATTTTTGGCCAGTATCAGGACAAAGACTGCATAATAATAGACGATATCGTTGATTCTGCAGGCACACTCTGCAACACGGCGGATTTGCTATTCAAGAATGGTGCACGTTCTGTCAGTGCATATATCACGCATCCGGTGCTTTCGGGTGAGGCACTGGACAAAATTGATAAATCTTACCTCAAAAGACTAATTATCACCGATACTATCCCATACTGCAAGGCAGATAGGACAGATAAAATTAGCGTAATATCTGTGGCTAAAATTCTTGCACAATCCATAAAATCTATGCAGCACCATGCAGGCTGATTATGGTTTTCTGGCCTTGGTTCTGGCATTAATTTTATGCTGTTTTCACCCGTTCAACCTGCTCCTCTGCAGCAGGACATATGGAAATTTTATCGTCTCCGCTGTATCAGCTTTAATCAGCGCTGCCTTCATATCAATGATTTACACCCATATAAC
>BLZN01000061.1 GCA_014132315.1 Rickettsiales bacterium
GTGGTGGTCTTGTGCGGTTTTTGCCCTCGAAAGCGCCTAACCGGGTATTGGGACGAGCCATTGTCCTTGCATGGATCAAAAAAAGAAAAAATATAAGGAGAATGGGGCGGAGATTTGAGGGAGCTGATGCACAAACCAAATGTGAACAGATATATATGCAGGCAAAAGCAGCAGGTGTGGATTTTTATGATGTGTTACCCCCTAGCTTTGGCGCATATATAGACGGATCAAAATTTATTTTGCATCTAAAAGAGAAAACTCCGTTAGTAGATTGCGATAGCTCTGCGAAATCTGGTCAGGAGAAAGCTTTCAAGGAGTTTATAGGTTGATAGACAGTGATGAAAACAAATTTACATTGTCTAAAAGTTGCATATGGAGCAAAAATTGCCCTGGATAATTTTGATAGTTTTGTATTGGTGATTCTTAAAGACCGGTATCTTTCTTCAAAAGACATGAGGAAGAGGGCGCATTAGGCTCTATAGTTCGGTGGTCAGTGACCAAGGAGAGAATAGAGGCAAAGATGGATATCCTGTTGATGACAAAATACTCTCTGTTTTACTGTTGATAATCTAAAACAACCTGAAGGAGCCGGTTTTAAACTAGAGCAGGATATTTGCATGACACAAATCTGGACATGAAGATATCATAGGAAGCCTGTAAAAGATATGAGAGTTATAAAGACTAGGGCAATAGAGTACGTGTGCATGCGTGAAAGCATTCGCAGCACTATGTTGGATTATCCTGCAAAATCGCGCTTTGAATCTTATGATCTTAGAAGAACAGTATGTATATAGTGGCCACGAATGCGTAGCCTGCACCCAAATAACTTATCACTAGAACTTAAAGATATTTTAGAAGCAACAGAATATCTCTGGAATAAATATGGATGGTCTAATTAGGTCTGCAGAATTATCAGATAAGTTGGTAACGCAACTTAAAATGCCGGAGCAAATCCGCGAAATAGAGGGCTACGCTGCTGAGCAGGTAGAGCGCGAAGAGTTGCGAAGCATCGCCAGAGAGGAGGCTCTGAAAAAGAGACAAAATGAACCGATAAGCACTAATCTGAGAAATCTAGAGAGAAAGCCCTAGTGGCGCTGCTTCCAGTTCAGCAACGAAAGGATGAGACAGAGAGATGGACAGTCATGAGTAAGGCTGGGCGCTAGTACGTCCTACATGTTGTCTTCTGAATATCTAACAAGCATCAGATAAAGCAAAAGATAATCTGATTAGAATTATGGATAAGAAGAGCATGAAGCATAGCGTGACCACAGATTACTTAGGAAGAAAAATAATTAATGCCATCTACAGGTCTATCCATTAATCTATCTAAGTTTTATCAGATGATTTTAATCTCGTTGCGGATAATGCTATTATATCTAGGGCAAGGGACGTGCAATAAAGACAGCAAGATAGGTGATTCTCCATGCGCAGCTAATTTTCAAAATTTGTGATTTGAGGCTGATATATGATCCATAGTGCTCCATAATTGCGCACAAGATTAGCAAAAGGAATATGTTGAGGATAATTTGAATTAATTATTTTTTTAGCTATTTTTGATAATATTGCTTGACTTTGTGCTTTGTCTGGATTTAACTTTGGTTTATTGAGATATCTGGGGCAAAAAATTGAGCGTTGGTCTGTGGCAGCTTTTTATCATACTACTGATCATTTTGATCTTGTTTGGTGCCGGTAGGCTGCCTAAGGTTATGTCTGATTTGGGCAAGGGCATGCGTAGCTTTAAGCGTTCTCTAGAAGAACAAGATCATAACGAAGAAAGTAAGTAGTGTTTAGGCCAGTATGCAGGACAAAGACCGTGCTCCGTCAGAAATTTTGCAGGATGTTGCTAAGACTGGCAACAATGATAAGATCAGTCTTTTTGAAATAAAGCTCGCCCTGCAGCAGCGCGGCTTCGGCATATTAATGCTGATTTTTGCGTTACCGCTCTCTATACCCATACCAGTGCCTCCCGGCTTCACCACAGTTTTCGCGCTTCCGCTTATAGTTTTTTCCATCCAAATGATCTATGGCGCTGATTCGCCATGGATGCCCAAATGGCTAGGCAATCGGAGTATTGCCAGGAAAAATCTTGCGGTTATTATCGAAAAAACCGCACCTATCCTACAGAAAGTTGAACGCTGGATGCAGCCTCGCCTCTTTTTCATCAGCTCCACCAAAGGAGAAAGATTCTTTGGTCTGGTTTGTTTGCTGTGTTCGCTGTCTATTGCCATTCCGCTACCTTTGACTAATTTTATTCCGGCTGGTGGAATCGCATTGATGTCTCTGGGTCTAATGTCCAAAGATGGAGTCGTAGTGTGCCTAGGGATATTAGTTGGCGCTATTGGGCTTTTGATAACATTTCTGGTAATATTTTTAGGCCCCAAGATAATTATGGATATTTCTGCTAATATTTTTAGGTAAGGAGATACTTTGGATTCTGACATAGAAAATCTTGTAGCACTGCTCTCCAAGCTGCCTGGGGTTGGTCCGCGCTCTGCAAAAAGAATAGTGCTAAGAATGCTGCAGTTCAGAGAAGGTCTGATGCTGCCTTTGGCGGAGGCTATAGAGGCTGCTGCCAGATCTGTGAAATATTGCGAGATATGCCACAATCTTGATTCCAGATCACCCTGCAGGATCTGCGTCGGCGCAAGCAGAGATAGGCTCACCTTGTGCGTAGTGGAGAATGTGATTGATGTCTGGGCGTTTGAACGTAGCAGGGCCTATCGCGGCCTATATCACGTTTTGGGCGGCAATTTATCAACCAGCAATAGCCCGGAGGAGCTCAGAATCCATGGTCTGCTGGCAAGGGCTAAGGAAGGAGGCGTAAAAGAAGTCATAATTGCCACCAATGCAACGGTTGAAGGCCAAACCACCGCACACTATATAGCAGAATGCCTGAGGGGGACCAAGATCAAAATTTCTCGTCTCGCTCATGGGGTACCCATTGGAGGTGAGCTTGATTATCTAGATGACAGCACACTGGGGATTGCAATGGACTCAAGAACCGCAATATAGCACATAGTTCTTGCTGGTCATAGTCGTTCTTGTTATTCTGCAGTTTTGGCCTTCTCTATATAGGTGAAGTCTGTTGTTGAAACAACTATCTTATCTCCGGGCTTGATGAAAGGCGGCACCATAATTTTTATGTCATTCTCCAATATTGCAGGCTTGAAGCTTGAGCTGGCAGTTTGGCCTTTAATAACGGCTTCTGTCTCCTTAACAGCAAGCACCACCTGCGCCGGCGGCCTTGCATATATAATCTTGCTTTTGTATTTGGCTATAGTGATTAGCATTTCTTCTTTGAGAAATACCACCTGTTCTCCTAGCAGGGAGGATTGTATCTCTATTTGCTCATAGTTCTCAGTATCCATTATCACTAGTAATTTGCCGGAGGAATATAGATATTGATATTCTTCTTCCTCTACCGTTGCTCTTTCTATCTTGTCACCCGAACGAAACCGCTTGTTCAGCTTGGTGCCGACCAATATGTCTTTCATCTCTATTTGTATGTAAGCTCCGCCTTTTCCGGGCTGAGTATGTTCGGTCTTGGCTACAGACCACAGGCTATCCCGGTGTTCAATTATATTGCCGGCCTTGATATCATTTGCTATTACCTTAGCCATATAATCCTGTTAAAATAAAAATTTTGCCCCTATCTTTATTGCATGCGATTTATAGTTGAACCTGAGGCTACCAGTGTGGTCTTTCTTTTCAGTATCCTTAGAATCACCGCTACCACTTGCTTTTTCAACATATGAATTTATTTTAAAATTATATATCCCGAAATATTGATATTCAATAAAGCCAATCAATTCTTCAAACAGATTCACATCCAGCCCCGCCATGCCCTGATAGGCAATACCAAAGCTTTTCAGGCTCCATTCATTTATACCGCCGGTGGAAACCCCCGCTCCTGCGCCGACATAAGGAACAAAATTGCTGTCGTTTTCCATATTTAAGTAAGAGTTGATCATCAAGTTTGCAGTAGTAAAACGCAGCTCTTTCTTGTCTTCACTTTGGCTACTGCTCGCGTTAGCAGAGGTACCCTGATCTCTGATTTTATTAAGATCTACTCTTTGCATACTAGCCTCTAGCTCCGCCCTAATATAGTCTGAAATTGCATAGCCTATGCTGGCACTCACACCAAAATTACGCTCAAATTTCACTGCTTCTTTTGCTACACCTTTATCTGTAAAAAATAGATGCCATATGTCTTTAAGAAAACCAACAGGACAAAACATCTGGAAATAGCATTGGGTTGCTGATTTCTGAACTTGGCCCTGCGCTTGTGAAGTAAGCTGTGATTTTGTGTCCGTGATTGCCTTTTTAATTGCTGTGTCGATCGTTGTTTTATTAGCTTTCGTTATGGCGGAGTCCTTTTCCAGCTCCTTTTCCAGCATTGTAGCAAACTTATAAGCCACCGCATCTGTAGCTAATTCTGTATAGGCGCTGGGTCGGTCGGCTTCCGCTGCTGTTTTTGCTGCTGTGATTGCAGTATCAAGCTTTGCTTTGAGTGCTGAATCCATGCTAGCTGTTTCTTCATCTATCTGCTTTTGCAGTTCTGTTAGCACCGCTGCCCAATCCTCTTTGACAGCATCAGAAACCACATCCTGCTGCAATTTTTCCGTTTGATAGAAATTTGAAAAATGCCCCGCTTCGTTCATGCTTGCATAACCTATGGGCAGACCCAGGCTTAGGTAAGCATTGCCCGCTTGTATTCCGTATGCCTGATATATGGGCATTAGCAATGATATTAGGACGACGTGAGACAATTTCCGCATTTGTTTTTTCCTAGCGAATAAAATTTTGTCTGCACATCATATCATAAGGACTGCACAATTCAATAGCCCTTGTCGCGTGGCTTTGATGTAACTTTTTGATGCACTCAGGTGTTGTTCATCTGGGTAGTACTGGACTCGAACCAGTGACCTCTTGCACGTCAAGCAAACGCTCTAACCAACTGAGCTAACCACCCACTTGTTCCGGATTGGCAATGCGCACCACTGAAACTATAGCTTCGTCTGTTGATGCTCTAATCAAGATAACGCCGCTAGTGACGCGACTAGTGACCCTCACATCTTGAACTTTAGTGCGAATTGTTTTGCCAGCATTTGTTATTAACATAATTTGGTCACTTGCGGCAATAGGGAAGCTCGATACTACTGCCCCATTGCGCTCATTGAGTTTTATGTTAGTTATGCCCACGCCACCGCGCTGCGTGACTCTATATTTAGAAATACTGGAACATTTGCCAAATCCATTGGAGGTGATGGTGATAATCATTTTTTCCTTGGATTTTGAATCTTGCTTGGAGTTTTGTGTTGTATATTCCAATATTGACGCAGAAATAACCTCATCGTTCTCTTTGAGCTTAATTGCCCTCACTCCATTTGATGAACGACTTTTAACGACACGCAGAGAATCGACCGGAAATCTGATGCATTTGCCCATTTTAGTGGTTATAAAAACATGGTCCTCTGGGTTGCACATACTGACACTAACTAATTTTTCCTGCTCTGCGAGCTTTATGGCGATTTTGCCGTTAGAGTTGATATTCCGGAATGCCTCCAGAGCAGTACGACGTATATTGCCTTTTGAGGTAACAAAAATAAAATCAGAATATTGATTCTGTGTGATTTCATCCGGATAAGAAATTATATTGGTAACTTTTTCGTCCTCAGCAATGGGAAATATATTCACTAGAGCTCTTCCTCTGGATTGAGCAGAGCCTGTAGGTATTTTATATGCCTCCTCCCTGTAAACTCTACCTAGATCCGAAAATACTAGTACTGCAGAATGAGTATTAGCTATTAATATATTAGCTATATTATCTTCGTCTTTAATTTTTTGAGAAATCTTGCCCTTGCCGCCACGATTCTGCGCCCGATATTCTTCCAGAGGCGCTCTTTTGATGTAGCCCCTTGCTGTGTAGCTTATCACTACATCTTCTTTTTTAATTAGCTCTTTGATGTCCGTGTTAGGGCCCTCTGCTTCTATTGTAGTGCGTCTTGCGGTTGCAAATTCTTTTCTGATTTCAGTTAATTCTTTTCTGATTATATTTAGCAGCTCAGGCTTGGAAGATAGCAATTTTAGGTAACGGCTAATTTCTTGCGCGATCTCTTTGATTTCCTGATTAACCTTTTCTTTTTCCAGAGCGGTTAAGCGGTGTAGCTTCATTTCTAAAATGGCATTGACCTGTGTCTCGGTGAAATAGAACAAGCCGCCCTCGATAAAATTTGCATTGTCTGCCACAAGCCTCATTATCTCCTCTATGCCCGATGCCGGCCATTTTTCTCGGAGCAGTGTCTCTCTAGCTTCTTTTGTGTTTCGTGATGCCCTAATAATAGCTATTACTTTTTCTATATTAGAAACTGCCACCGACAGGCCGATCAGCAAATGCGCCCTATCCCGTGCTTTTCTGAGCTGAAAATTAATGCGTCGACTGACAATCTCCAAACGGAAATCAACGAATGTAGAGATTATCTCCAGCAAAGACATAGAGCGCGGCACCCCTCCTTTGAGAGCAACCATGTTAACTCCAAAAGAAGTTCTGAGCTGAGTCAGTTGCAATATTTGATTTAGCATGATATCAGTAGAGGCGTTTTTTCGCAGCTCTATGACCACCCTAATTCCGTCCCTATCTGATTCATCTCGCAGGTCCTGTATCCCGTCTATTCTTTTTTCCTTAACCAGCTCGGCAATCCGCTCGATCATCTTGGCTTTATTGGTCTGATAAGGAAGCTCATCCACTATAATTGCTTCGCTGCCTTCGCCTACTTTTTCTGTGTGTGTTTTGCCCTGGATTGTTATGATGCCGCGCCCTTTCAGCAGTCCCAGCTTTGCCTGCTCTGCACCCACTATTGTTCCTCCTGTGGGGAAATCAGGACCCGGGATTATTTCCAGCAGTTTTTCTATGCTGATGCTATTATCTTCGATATAAGCTATGCATGCATCGATTACCTCTCCGAGGTTATGCGGCGGAATATTGGTTGCCATGCCCACTGCAACCCCGCTGGAGCCATTGACGAGTATATTCGGAAAAGCTGCCGGCAGCACCAAAGGCTCAGTCTCCAGTCCATCGTAGTTCGGTCGGAAATCAACCGTTTCCTTGTCGAGATCTCTGAGTATTTCATGAGCTATTTTGGTCAGCCTTGCCTCTGTATAACGCATTGCTGCAGGAGGATCGCCGTCTATTGACCCGAAGTTCCCCTGCCCATCCACCAAAGGCGCACCCAGGGAAAAATCCTGTGCCATGCGTACCAACGCTTCGTAAACCGCAGATTCTCCATGCGGATGATATTTACCAATCACCTCACCAATGATACGGGCACATTTTCTATGAGTTTTGTTAGAGTGACACGCCAGATCGTCCAAAACATAAAGTATTCTTCTGTGCACTGGCTTCAGGCCATCACGCACGTCTGGCAGAGCCCTGCTGATTATCACGCTCATGGCGTAAGAAAGATAAGAATCCTTGACTTCTTGGTCAAGGTCAACTGGTAGTAGCTCTGAAATATTATCCGTCATAATAGGCTTGTTTGCATATTCTAATATTCTATAATGCCTAATCTATCCTAATTTAGGAGATCTTACAATAACAATGCTTATATTAAACCTTAAACCTTTTCGATCTTGGTTGCTGCTGGATAATATACTTAGAAGCATCTATGTAGCTCCTTAGCAAGATAAATCCAGCTAGCAAACTTAGCCTAGGAAGCTTCTCTCTATTTACTCCAAGGGTAAGCTTCGACCTCAGCGGCAGACTGAATTGCACCCCTCTTTTTCCTCAACTTCCGGCTGCCCAAGCTCTTCATCTAAGATATCAGCAGGCTGCGGATTCCTCACTTCATCTAAACTTTGTGACGGCTCCTCTGAAGCGTCTTCATGGGGTTGCCGGTGGTCTTTTACTAAATTTTCGACCATGCCTGTTAATCCTTGTAGCATGGCGCCGAGATCCGGGGAGTAAGGTTTTAATAAAGGATTAATAAAAGTTTTATAAATTTTACAAAACGATTGAATAAATTCTCCATATGAAGTAAAACTTGTACTTTGCGCTAGATATTTTCTCAGACTTAGGGCTAGAGGTTCAGAAGGCGACAAACCGACTTTTGAGTTCAAAAAACTACAGAGGCGATTTAAATAAAACTCAGGAAATTCTTTTAATCTCACTATCAAGTCTTTTGCTGAAAGACTAATATACTCATTTGCATAAAACTCAATCTTTTTTATAAGGAAGTCTTCTTTGAGGACTGGTGAATTTAATGCTTGTAAATTCTCCCTAAGCAAACTTAGAAAATCTTTATATGTTTTAACTTCTAGGGATTCTTCCACTTTTTGCAAAAAACATACATAAAAAGCATCAGCTGATTGAATGTCTTTTTTGTCCAAGCCGGGCAAAGCAATAACAGATTTTACTAAAGGTCCAAGTTTGTGTTTAATATACTCTGCTATTGTTTTAGCAAATTCTCTTGATGTCACAACCGCATCTTCTATAAATCTTGCACCTCCGGGTAATTTCATAAACACTTTCATAATTTAATAAGTAATTAAACTATAGCATATTTCTAATCTACTTATCTAATTTTTATAAATGCATGCCAATATGATAAATAATCAGCCTAATTCATTAAGCTATATTATTTTCATAAGCCAAAGCCGGTCTACTCTCTAAGCCGGTCTACACTGCCAAAATTCGTTAAAAAATAAGCTTGACTTATGATAAATTATGATGCTATCTAGAAAGTATTTACTCTTATACTTTTATGATAAATCAACCAACATCACAAGCAGGCGCTGGAGGAACGGGCGCATATCTTGCACAGATGCTTTCTCAATCCAGACAAGATAGCCTTAGATCTGCACAGCAAGGCGACAAGGGAATACTCAATCAACTGCCTGCTATTGGCAGGATATTTGGCGCTGGAGATGCAACAGATGCAATGTTATGTTTTATCATGTCCACTGCAGCTAATATTCTATCTCGTTTCCAGACTTATTTTGTAGATCTGCTTGATCTTGGGTCGCCTGTGGGCAATGTGGAGCTTCTGGGCAGAAGAATAACTGGCTGGGATCTTATAACCGGCAACCTGAGCTCAGAAAACCAGGATAATTCTTCCGGGGGAGCGAGCAATCAGGATAGCTCTGGCCAAGCTGGTAATTCTGACCAGAGTAGCGGAAGCTTTGTTAGCAGTGTTTTGAGCAAAATTCCTTCGGATATGCTAGGCAATGATTTTAAAATCCAGGATGGGAATGTGCCATTTGCAAAACTAGGCACCTTATCTCCTGATCTACCGGGTTTTTTCGGCGTTGATAGAGGCAGAAGTAGATGATAAATCTTCGCCCTATATCTTCTTCTTTATATGCTTAGTCAAAAGTTTATGGTAAATGATTTCTTCTTAGCTAGACTGTTTTGCAACATATCCTTTGAGCCATGTAGTTTATTATTTTTTACACCTAGCTTTTTTTTATTTTTGTTGATTAGCTCCTTAGCTTTTTCTATAACATATTTAGAGTCATAGTCGGCTAATATGCATACTGTATAAAAATCTTTGGAGGGATATAAAAACCAAGATATTGCTCTGGCCTTGGCCACGCGATCTTCTGTTCTTGCAGAGTTGTTTTCAATATCTATCATGCCTTGCATGATTACTGCCCGCCAAAGTGCCCTGTAGCCCTTATAGGCCTTATTATATTCGTCTTCAATCTCAGTGGAGCATATAGCATGGCAGTCTGCATCTATTATCTGCAGAGTGCTGTCTTTAGTATGCATTCCTATCCTATATATTGGATATAAAGTATATATATATTATATATACCGATGTTCGGTATATATAGGAAGCAGTTTTTGCCTTATTTGCCTTGATTTTACTTGATTTTAGATAGAATTATTCCTGTAGTTATAGATTCTTTGTTCCAGCTGGGCAGTTAATGGATATAACGCTATAAGGTTTGGTATTACTAGCGCCATGTATAAGTAATCGCCCATTTGTATGAGAGGCAGCATTTCTCTAGAAATTCCCCCTATATACACCGCCATCACAAAGAGCACCTTATAAAGCACGGTGCTTTTTTGGTTAAAGAGATATATCCAGCCCATCTCGCCATAGTAATTTAGCGCAATTACGGTGGAGAAAGCAAAAAGTGGCACTGCAATCGCAAGCAAAATTGGGAAATAAGAAGAGACAGCTAAAAAGGCAGATTTGGTGATCAATATGCCGTTGCAGCTCACCCCCGGGGCATTATATGCGTTTGTTATGACAATTGCCAGCCCCGTGATTAGACACATGAGGGTGGTTGCCAGAGGCTCCAGCATGGAAATTATTCCCTCTTGGGCAGCACTATGATTTTTTGAAGCAGCATGCAGAATTGAAGTTGTTCCTATTCCTGCTTCACTACAATAGACGGCCCTTGAAACTCCTGCCACCAAGACCCCAATAAAACTGCCGCCTATCGCGCTGCCGGAAAATGCATCTTGAATAATTAACCTAATAGTTGCCAGCATTCCGTCGCTGTGCATTATGATTATCGTTAGGCAGGCTACGGTATAAAGAAACGTCATGAGGGGGGTTATTGCAGAGGCTACTTTTGCGATGCGCCTGACCCCGCCTATAATTACTGTAGCTAGCATTGCAGCAAAGAGCAGCGAGAGAATATTTTTGTGCTCGCTCAGGCTCGTGATTTCGCTGGCGATGATCGTCACTGCCTGATTAGCTTGGAACATAATGCTGCCGCTCATCATTGCAGCCACCAGCAAGGCCGCATAAACAGAGGCGCATATTCTGCCTAACTTACCCAGCCCAATCTGCTTGAGGCCGTCTCTCATATAATAAAATGGCCCACCGAACACCTTTCCATCTTGGTTGACTTTTCTATATTTGTGGCTCAGGGTTACTTCGGCAATCTTCAGCGAGGTTACCATTATACCGGTTATCATCATCCAGAAGAGCGCTCCAGGGCCACCTATTGCCACTGAAATTGCAACTCCTGAGATCACCCCGATCCCCAAGACTCCAGATAATGCCGCTAGCAGCGCTGCAACCGGACTAATTTCTCCTGGATTGTCCTTCACAGAAGCCTTGCTGCTCATAATTAATCTGAAGCTTTGGGGGATCAATTTTATGCTTTTCAGCCTAATTAGGAAGAATGATGCACCGAGCAATACCCATAATATTAAAAATGGTACTCCAAAAACCTTAAATAGCAATATTTTGCTTATTATTGCGTTAAATTTACCTACATAAAGTAGGGTTTTTGCCTCTAAGTATGAGGAAATATTGGCGCATACACCGGTAAAAGTGATCATTGCTATATATTATTTATATTTTATGCAAAATTTTGCTTATATTACCACATTAGCTCAGTATATTTTGCTTAGCAACAAAATATACTTGTGAGACCTTATATCTCAATTTGGTTTTGCGCAAGAGCGCAGGACAGCACATTAACCAGCAAAAAAATAACCGTCATGGGCCCGACTCCTCCCGGCACTGGGCTGATCGCCCCTGCGATTTCTTTTACTTCGGAGAATTTTACGTCCCCAACTATTTTTTTTTCGCCTGCGCTGTTCGTGATTCTATTGATCCCAACGTCTATGACCACGGCACCGGGTTTGACATAAGATTTGGTTATCAGATGTGGCCTTCCCACGGCTGCTATTATTATATCCGCCTGCCTGCATTCTGCCTGCAGGTTTCTTGTTTTTGAATGAGTGATTGTGACAGTACAGCTTTCTGCAAGCAGCAGCTGAGCCATTGGCTTGCCCACAATATTAGAACGACCGACTATCACTGCCCTGCTCCCTGATATGTTTTCTCCCATGGTTTTTTTTATCATGTGCAGGCAGCCGTTTGGAGTGCAGGGGATAATTGCTTTTTGGCCGGTAAATAGCTTGCCTGCATTGACAGTGCTGAAGCCATCCACATCTTTTTCCGGGGCAATTCTGTTAATTATTTTATACTGATCTATATGTGCCGGCAGCGGCAGCTGTACCAATATTCCATTGATTGAGCTATCTTGATTGAGCTGATCAATTAAATCTATTAACTTTTCTTCTTCTATATCACTCGGCAGCTTATAATCGAATGATCTGATTCCCACTGCAGCTGCCTTTTTTTGCTTATTGCTGATGTATATCTTGCTGGCCGGGTTATCTCCTGCCAGCACCACTGCTAATATAGGCACGATTTTGTGCTGCTTCTTGAGCTCCAGAATCTGCTCTTTCAGGCCTATTTCTACCTCCGCAGCGAGCCTCTTACCGTCTATTATTATAGCATTGTCCATAGCTGCACTCAGAATCATTTTTTATGTTACTTTATTTAATGATTGATTAACAATAAACTTATTATATTGTGAGATGTTACATTTTTTAAGATTTTATATATATATGTCAAAATTGTATATCGTTCCTTGCAGCTCAGAAAAAGATGTATTATTAGCACACCGAACACTTAAAATAATACTGCAAAACGCATCCAAAGCCAAAGTGCTTTTAATTTTACTCCATCAGATGTCTGCTGATGATTTTCCCGATTTGCAGACAGAGCATAATATTGCACTTAAGAAGCTTGATGATTTAGAGTCTTTAACAGATAATCTGGATAACAATCAGAAGTCTTTAGCATCTTTTGCGCATAAGATGCAAAAGCATAAAATCAAACACAATGTTGGTCCTGTATTGCTTTGCGCGCTGCAAATAAACTCATACCTTGATAAAGGCATTAGCAAAGCTAAGGTCCTCAAAAATACCTTTAGACGGCTATTGCCAAAGGGACACACACAGGAAGAAAGCCCAGAGTCCTCTGAGGAGCAATCGTTAGAGAAAATATTAGAAAAACATATGGATGAGACATATTTTGTCATTGCCCCTGCCGGCTTATCACTTGAGCCGACAAATGCAATCCTGAGGAACAGCAGCAAAGAAACAATATTGGCATATTTGCCTACAGCTAATAATCTTGTTGTGGACTATACTTCTATTGATGAGCGTATTACATTTAACAATAGCACTGCTCCTGAAGCAGCTTCGGAAGCAACAAGAAGCGCAGACGCCGCATCTAGCAAGAAGCAACCCAATACTATGGTAACTGGGCTCACAATTCCCCTTAAAGCAGAATGTTGCCTTATTGCCAATAGCACTGTTGCTTTTAAGCTTGGCAATCATAAATCTGTATGCTCTGTGTTAAGTCAATTTATTGCCGCTCTAGATTCATCGGACTTATCGGAAAAACAGCTGAAAGAAGCCTCAGAAGACCCTAATTACTATCTTAATTATTTTTTGGCGGCTCTGCTTGAGAAAAATGGAACTATAGCAGGCCAAAAACCCCGGAGGATTTTAGGTGTCACAAATATATCGTCTTTTCAAGAGAGAGGACTGTTAGAAATTAAGTTACTAGATCGGTTTTTGCGCATTGATGACTTATTATTTACTGTGAAATCCAAAAAGAGCGTTGCTGTTAGGCTTTCCGAACCCCAAATTGTACAAGCTAGCATAAAAGAAGACAATACTAGAGATACAGCGATACATTATAAGATAATCCGCCACCCCAGCGAAGAGGGTGGCAGAGCAAAGCAAGAAAAGCCAATGTCTTTCAATAACGAGACATTACTGCTAAAGAGATTCATAGGAAAAGACATTAGTGATTCGGGGAATACCAGAAGCACAGCATCAGCAAGGTCAGAACCTCCTGCAATCAGAAAACCAGCTAGTGATTTACCGCTAAGGAAGCCTTCTGAGCCTTTTGAAAAGAGCGCTTTGAGCTGGAAAGATAAGTGGTCCTCCAGTCAGCAGCGGAGAGCACGCTCCCAAAGTTGGCCCGATATTCTAAATCAAAGCGAATCAGAATCTGCTAAGATGCTCAAGAAGACAAAATCATTGGAAAAACTCTTAGAGGAGCTGGACAAGATGGCAAAGACAGATTCTTTATCAAACCTTGCTAGCCTTGGGGGCATAAAATCTGATGTTACCAATGAGCAGGAAGTTATAACAGTAGCTCCCGAAGCAGAGGAGCACTCTGAGCAAGCCGCTGGGAATTCTGGAAAGACCAGGACAGCAAGTGTGCCGGTGCTAAGGGCAGTATCCAGAATATCAGAGGGCCCAGGGGACTCAAACAACGCGCCACAATCACCAGACTCATCGCCTGACGGATCTCAAGAGCTTGAGCATATTAAGCAACAGCCGGAAACTGAGGTTGATGGCGCTGACAATGAGCCTAAGCCTAAAAAAAACAAACCTGCAAAAACAGAAATAAGAAGTTTTGTTATGGATATATAGTTTGTTTTTTGGCTGATATCTGTTATAAATAGGCATCTTAGTCAGTTTTGCTATATGCCTACTAATCAACAAGAAATCATGAAGGAATTTACCGATTCTAATGCGATTAGAAGAGGTCATTTTGTTCTTTCTTCTGGAAAGCACAGCGATACTTATGTGCAATGCGCTTTGCTGCTGAAAGACACCCAGCGCTCCACTAGGGTATGTGGCATGCTGGCGGATAACCTTAAAAAGACCATTGATTGCAGCCTGATAGACCTGGTGATTGCTCCTGCTCTGGGTGGCGTTATAGTTGGCTACGAGGTCGCGAGATTGCTGCGTAAAGACTCGATATTTTGTGAACGCGTTGCTGGCAGTTTGGCGCTGAGACGCGATTTTGAAATTTTAGCTGGTATGCGGCTGCTTCTGGTAGATGATGTTTTTACCACTGGCAGGTCCTCCATGGAGATTGCGGAGTGTGTCGAGAATTTTGGCGCCGAGATCTTTGCACAGGCCGTTTTGGTTGACCGCAGCAGAGGTATGATCGATATGCCGTTTCCGCTGATTTCGCTGATAAAGATGGATTACGCCACTTATGATGCATCCAATCTGCCTCAGGAGCTGGCTGGCATTGCACAAACAAAGCCCGGCAGCAGAGACATCAAAAGCTAGGGTCAGGCAGTGACAAGAATAATTGGCATAGACCCCGGTCTCAATAAAACTGGCTGGGGGATCATAGATTTTGATGGGCAGGAGCTTGTCTGCGTGGACTATGGGGTTGTGACAACTAGCAGCAAAAAACCCCTGGCTTATCGACTGCAATTTATACATAACAAAATCACTGATTATTGCCATAAATATCAGCCCAGTGAAGCAGCAATAGAGGAAACTTTTGTCAATCAGAATCCTCGATCTTCCCTTTTGCTGGGCTGTGCGCGTGGCGCCCTGATGCTAACTTTTGCTTTGCTAGGGATCAAGGTCGAACAATATTCGACGAATTTGATCAAAGAAGCCATCAGCGGCGATGGTCATGCTGATAAGCAGGAAGTGATGCGGATGGTCATATGTTTGCTGGGTCTTGCTGAAAAGATAGCGAGCTTGGATGCAAGCGATGCTTTAGCAGCGGCAATATATCATACTGCAAGCATGAGTAATTATTCAGCATGCTAGATATATATCCAGCAGATAAGTCAGCTTTGGCTTTTTGATCATAAGCTACCCATGATTTAAGATACGTTGCAGCAACGATTTTGTATTATTTTATGATTATAGTATTATTCTGGCAGTAGCTACTGAATGCTTAGTGCCCCAGCTCATTGAGCGTTCCAGACGGCTTCGCGATATCTTTTTGTATAGATTGCTGAGAATTAACTTCTGTAGCATCATGTAATTTACATCAGGATCTGTCAAATTCTTTTCCTGCTCCAATTTACATAACTTGATGCATCCAGAAAATAACTTCTTTCTTTTCCTCCTTCTCTCTATATTCATTTTTTCTTGGTCTGCTTTTTAGATAAAGATTTATAATCTCTTAGGGCTTCTTCGGTCTTATCTTGCATATGCAAATTATCCGTAATCTTGCACAAAGTAGACACTAAACTAAGTTCACGGCTGTATATCGAGCCTAGTAAAATACTTCTGTGTGCAGTGTATTTTCGCTAAAAGAATGGAATGTCGCGACAATCTCATCACGCAAAATTTGTATCATTTCTTGTTTGTTTTTGCTGGACTGATTTGTTTTATAAAATGCACAATTGGACTTAAAGAAAGATGCAAATGTCAGTCATCCATATCAAGCCCGCTATACCGATACTCATTCTTCTTCAGGCAATCTACCAAAGAAACTTTGGCCAAATGCTGTAAATCTTCGAGCCTTAGCTCTGAATCAGGCTTCAGCAGAATATCCAAGTCTTTTTCCGAATAAGAGAGAATTTTTGTCCTACGCGCCTCATCCCAGCAGGAAAGATCTGCCCATCTTTCAAAAGCGCTTTCCCGGTCAATTGGTGCTTATGAGAAAAATTCTAAATCATGCAAATAACTATCTGCTATTCTGCTTCTTCCGCCTACTTCTGTAAACCAATTTTGAAATACTTGAAAAGTTAGCTATTTTATGCTAACCTTACATTAACAATACAACAATATGAGGTCAGCCATGAACAATGAAGATAAAATAACTATTAATTGAGGCACTTTGCTGAAAATATGCTCCAGTTACAACGATAAAATGCTAACCGATAAACAAATAACACAAGAACTTGAAAAAGAATCAGATACTAATTGACACCCACCATTTAATCAAAAAGGAGATTAAC
Source organism: Rickettsiales bacterium (assembly GCA_014132315.1). Lineage (GTDB taxonomy): Bacteria > Pseudomonadota > Alphaproteobacteria > Rickettsiales > BLZN01 > BLZN01. The sequence continues at coordinate 16,558 of BLZN01000061.1, forward strand.
CATGACTACAGAATGACTAAATTACTTTGCTGCTACATATAAAAATGATTATCATGTTAATGTTCACGAGTCCTATGAAATGTACAACAATGTCCACATATTATTTCTAATCGACGATATAGATGAATGTTATAATGATCCTCTTCATCCTCCCTATAGTATTGAGGTTGATATGTATGGAGTCGGCTATGATTATAACAATGTTAGTATAATTTTTGATATACACTACGAATACATATAATCAACAATGTATGTACATATACATATAACCCCAATATCTAAAAGGACACCCGATGCAAAAAATTCCTGACCTCTCAGAAACCGCAATCCTAGATAAGCTTAAAACAACATTATCGCCCTACAAACTGCTAAAATTGTCTATGCATATACGTTGCACAAACATTAAACTTGAAACAGGCCAATTGTCCTATTACCCAGAAACTACCACGTTTCAACACCCTCTTACCTTCTCTTCTGAAACATCCGCTTATCCTGTCTTCCAGTGCAGATATTGCGGTAAATTATGTGGGGATCCTGTAGAATCTTTTGCCTACAAGGCTGACAAAAAAGGCAATAAAGAACTTGATTATTTAAACTATAAATCTGATTGTTTTAAACAGAAATCGAAAACCTCCAGATGATCCCTTCCCAATTTGAGCGCGAGTTAAATATAATATATTTAAATAAAAATATGTTGCAACATTGAAAGCTTTGCAGCAATCTAAATACTGCTGCGGAATTGACCTCAATATAAGGCTCCTTATTAAGATAGTCATTAATAAACTTGGCAGGCACAAACTCATCGTCTTGCATTCCTATGGACATTTTTACCTGATGCATATCTTCAGTGCACAACGAAGACTCTCCTTTAGGATCTGTATCACATGCATGCTTAAGCAGCTCATCGAACTCTTCCGCCTTCTCAGTCCCCAGAGATATAGAGTCATAGGGTACATATCAAAATATTTTACCCCCGCTACCTGCTGCGGATCCTCCTTTGATTGAGTAAGAGTAAATTTACATGAATCAATATAATTTTCCCTAAAAGGCGTGCGTATTTCTCTCTGGAGCTTCTGCAGTATTCTATGCCCAAATTCCTGTTTATTCTCTTTGAGGAATGGGGAACTACTAATGCCTCCTGATGACAATCCTTTAAGGTGAGCACGCGCCTGATTAAGCATCTCTTCTACTAGAGTGAAGATTACTGCGCCTAGCTCCTGCTCAGCAAGCCTTTGCTGCATTTGCTTTATCAATGCCTTGATAATAGCAGGCTCTTTTTCGGTCAATTCATTTTCAGGGTCATCAAAGCCAAAAACAACTTTTATTGCGCTGCTAGGCCCTCAGTATTGGGGATTATACTTCGTGCAAAAAATTTTTTTATTCATTGCACTGAGAGCGTCTAATGTGGCTTGTCCAAGCGCCGTTGTTGGCAGAGATAATAAATCGGGTTTGTGTTTTAAAATTTTGCTAATAGTATATTTACATAGCTGGAAGTCTGCTATCCATAGCATCTTAATTGCGAGTTTCTGAGAATTTATGGATACTTCAGAATGCATTATTATAAACGCATCATTGACTGCCTCTATATAGAATATTGCTTGTTCAAAAAAGATAAAACTATCCGCTAGCTCAATTCTTTCAAAGCACTGCGAATGATCTCATCTAGCTGCATATCTTCTCTGTTCTTTATTGCCGCGACAGCCTCGCTGGCTTGATTTTCCTTATATCCTAGGTTTGTCAGCGCAGCAACAGCGTCTTTAGCGTTACCATCCATGATGCTGGCACTAACGTTGATGCTGCTGGTGTTTGTGCATATTAACTCGTTAACAATACGTGCTGCCATTTTACCCCCTATGCCTGGCACGGAGATTAAAGTCGCTTTGTTTCTTTCCCGAGCTGCACGCGTGATTTGCTCCGGAGAGAGGAAGCTCAGTATATTCAGTGCCAGCGTATGACTAATTCCGTTTATCTTCAGCAGGGCCAGGAAATATCGACGCTCCTCTTGCTCCAAAAAGCCGAATAGCCTGATAGCATCATCTTTGACTTGAGTCTCAATTATCAATTCCACTGTTTTTTGCTTTATTAGCTTGGCTATGGTGAGCGAGGTTAGGGACACTAGATATCCCACTCCACCCACATCTATTATGGCCTGGTTTTTAGATATGATTTCTATCATGCCTTTTAGCTTTCCGATCACCTTAAAATTTTTACTATTGTTATTAAAAATAATATTACTATTAATAATAATAGAGATATCAGCAGAGTATAGTTTTTATATTGCTGTTTTTTATGTCTTTTAGATTGATGCATAGACGACTCTATCGATGATCATTATCCCAAAAAGTGCAAACAGATAAATAATAGAGAATTTAAACATTTTTCTGGATTTTATGCCTGGAACCTCTTTTTTGAGCGCCACATTTTTCTGGATTTTATGCCTGGAACCTCTTCTTTATAGACTGCGGCTGCATGTTTTATGGCAAGAATATTAAGCAAAATTGCGCTAAAATAATATATTTTGCCGAACATCCCCAGGTAGATAGGCAGCAGAGTGACGGGAATTAGCAATAATGTGTATATAACTATATATAATCTAGTTATCTTATTTCCTTTTACTACTGGCAACATAGGGATATTGGCTTTGCTATATTCTTGGCTAGCAAGCAGCGATAAAGACCAAAAGTGTGGCGGGGTCCAGAAGAATATTATCAGGAACAAAACTATGCTTTCTATATCGATTCTGCCAGTGACAGTAACCCAGCCGATTATTGGGGGCACGGATCCCGCGATCCCTCCTATGACTATGTTTTGAACGGTTCTGCGCTTGAGCCACATGGTGTACACCACAGCGTAAAATACTATCGCAAATAGCAGCAGTAGAGCAGCTACGTAACCCACTGCGAGCAGCATTAAAAATATCGAAAGTGTTGCGATGACCAAGGTGAATTCTAAGGCGTTTTGCGCAGGTATTATCCCTGCTGGGATAGGGCGCTCTCTGGTTCTTGTCATGACAGCGTCTATATCTCTATCATACCACATATTTAGCGCTCCTGCTGAGCCTGCGCCCAGTGTTATGCACACAATGGACATGAATGCTATCGGCAAATCGACCTGGCCGGGTGCTGCGATCATGCCTGTCAGCGCAGTAAAAACTACCAGCATCATCACCCGCGGTTTTAGCAACGATATGTAATCCCTAACCCTAGAATCCCGCCTTATTGCGAAATCTTGTTTTTTCAGGACCAAGCTATGCATCTGCTTTACATCTACTTATTAAATTTGGGCAACTCTTCAAAGCAATGGAACGGCGGCGGAGACGAAACGGTCCATTCCAAAGTGTTTGCCCCTTCTCCCCAGGGATTACCTTGTGCTTTCTTGCCTTTAAGCAAGGCATGTAGGATTGTAAACAAAAACAACAAGGCGCTCAAAAAAGAGATATATGAACCTATTGATGATATAAAATTCCAATTCATAAACTCATCTGGGTAATCTGGTATTCTTCTTGGCATCCCAGCTAAACCTAGAAAATGTTGCGGGAGGAACGTCATATTCACGCCGATGAAAGTGAGCCAGAAGTGCATTTTCCCCAGTGTTTCGCTATATTGACGACCTGAGATTTTTGGGAACCAATAATAGAATCCACTATATGCGGCAAATAACGCACCAATTGACATAATGTAATGAAAATGTCCCACAACGTAGTAGGTATCATGCAGTATTTTAGCTAACCCACCATTTGCAAGCACAATGCCCGTGATGCCTCCTGAGACAAACATAAATATAAAACCGCATGCGAACAGCATTGGCGTCTTCATTTTGATAGACCCTCCCCACATTGTAGCGAGCCAGCTGAACACCTTGATGCCTGTGGGCACAGCGATTATCATTGTTGCAGTGGTGAAATATGACAGTGTTTCTACACTCAGCCCAGTAGTGAACATATGATGTGCCCAAACCAACATTCCGACCACTCCTATGCCTATCATGGCATAGACCATGCCTAAATATCCAAAAACCGGTTTTCTTGAGAAGGTTGATATTACTTGGCTAATGATCCCAAAACCCGGAAGAATTATTATATATACCTCTGGATGACCAAAAAACCAAAATAAATGCTGATATAGCAGCGGATCTCCGCCTCCAGCAGGACTGAAAAAGCTGGTCCCGAAGTTTCTATCGGTGAGCAACATCGTGATCGTGCCACCCAAGATTGGCATAACAATAATTATTAGGAATGCGGTTATCAAAATTGACCAAACGTAGAGCGGCATTTTGTGTAGGGACATGCCCGGAACCCTCATATTGAATATTGTTACAATAAAATTAATTGACCCTAGTATCGAGGATATGCCGGCAAGATGTAGAGCAAATATTGCTGTGTCTACTGCGCTGCTGGGATGCGAGGCCTTACCGGAAAGCGGCGGATAGACCGTCCAGCCAGTCCCGGACCCTTCACCGATAAAAACTGATGTGACGAGTAATATGAGTGAGAAGAATAGCAACCAGAAGCTGACGTTGTTCAGGCGCGGAAACGCCATGTCAGGCGCGCCTATCATGAGTGGCACAAACCAATTGCCAAAAGCACCCATCAAAGACGGCATAATCATGAAGAACACCATGATAAATGCATGCGCAGTGATCATGACATTATAGAGCTGATGGTTGTTGTTCATGATGCTGTGCCCAGGCTGCAGCAGCTCTGTTCTTATCAAAACTGAAAAAATTGCCCCCACCATGCCAGCAGCTATGGAGAGGATAAGATAAAGCGTACCTATGTCTTTGTGGTTGGTTGAAAACAACCAGCGTCTTAATCCCCTCGGAGTGTCCATAAGATAAACTAAGCAAAATGCTGTGTTAGTATAGCGGAATATGCTGTTTATTGCAAATTTTATTGCAGATTATTTTGTGAATTATCATCCGCAAAAACATCCGTCCATATCTCTGAGCTATCTGGCAAAGCGCTTT